>NZ_JBPQTP010000003.1:0-154948 GCF_051386395.1 Micromonospora sp. URMC 106 | reverse complement strand
GACGTGGACGTGGTGGAGGCGCACGGCACGGGTACCACGCTGGGCGACCCGATCGAGGCGCAGGCGCTCCTGGCCACCTACGGGCAGGACCGGGACGAGCCCCTGCTGCTCGGTTCGGTGAAGTCGAACATCGGGCACACCCAGGCCGCCGCCGGTGTCGCGGGTGTGATCAAGATGGTGCTGGCGATGCGGGAGGGCGTGGTCCCGGCGACGCTGCACGTGGACGAGCCGTCGCCGCACATCGACTGGTCGGCCGGCGCGGTGGAGTTGGCGACGGAGTCCCGGCCGTGGCCGGCGGTGGACCGTCCCCGCCGGGCGGCGGTGTCGTCGTTCGGCATCTCCGGCACGAACGCGCACGTCATCATCGAACTGCCCGAGGACGCGCCCGCCGAGCACGCGGAGCCCGCCGCCGATGACGGCGCGGACCCGGGCCCGGGGCTCGTCGCCTCGGACGTCGTCGTGTGGCCGCTGTCGGCGCGGTCGAACGCCGCCCTCGCCGGTCAGGCGGCACGGCTGGCCCGCCACGTCCGCCAGCACGGGGATCTGGACCCGGCCGCCGTGGCCTGGTCCCTGACCACCACCCGGTCGACGTTCGACCAGCGGGCCGCCGTGGTCGGTGCCGGTGTCGCCGAGCTGCTGGCCGCCCTGGACGCCCTGGCCGCCGGCGCGCCGGCGGGCAACGTGGTCACGGGCACCGCGTCCGGTCATGGTGCGGGTCCGGTGTTCGTGTTTCCGGGTCAGGGTGCGCAGTCGGCGCGGATGGCGGCTGGTCTGGTGGGTCGTGCGCCGGTGTTCGACGCGCGGTTGGCGGAGTGTCAGCGTGCTCTCGCCCCGTATCTGGACGTGGATCTGGTGTCGGTGTTGACGGGTGAGGACGAGTCGTGGTTGGAGCGGGTGGAGGTCGTGCAGCCGGTGCTGTGGGCCGTCGGTGTCGCTCTCGCCGCGCTCTGGCAGCACGCCGGCGTCATCCCGGCGGCGGTGGTCGGTCATTCGCAGGGTGAGATCGGCGCGGCCTGTGTGGCGGGGATCCTCAGCCTGGAGGATGCGGCGAGGGCGGTGGCGTTGCGGTCGCGGGCGCTGACGGTGCTGCGGGGGACCGGGACGATGGCGTCGGTGGACCTGTCCGCCGAGGCGGTCACCGCTCGTCTCGCGGGCTTCCCCGGCGTCGGGGTCGCGGCGGTCAACGGTCCGTCGACCGTGGTGGTGTCGGGTCCGCCGCAGCCGGTCGCGGACCTGGTGGAGGCGTGTCAGGCCGAGGGCATCAGGGCGCGGTTGATTCCGGTGGACTACGCGTCGCACTCGCCGGCGGTGCAGGACGTCGCCGAACAACTGCGCGCCGATCTGGCCGACATCGTCCCCCAGCCCGGTCATACCCGCCTCGTGTCGACGCTGACGGGGGACTGGGTCGATCCCGCAAGCATGACGGCGGACTACTGGTACGACAACCTGCGGCAGACGGTGCGGTTCGACGCCGCGGTGCGGGTGGCGGTCGCCGCCGGGCACAGCGTGTTCGTGGAGATCTCCCCGCATCCGGTGTTGACGATGCCGGTCACCGCGATCCTCGACGACACCGGTGCTACCGGGCACACCCTGGGCAGCCTGCGCCGCGGTGACGACGACCCGACGCGCCTGCTGACCAACCTGGCCACCGCCCACGCGATCGGCCTGCCCGTCGACCTGACGAAGGTCCTCGCCGAGACCGACACCGTCGACCTGCCCACGTACGCCTTCGACCGGGACCGGTTCTGGCCGACCGCGACGACCGGGCAGGGCGGCACCGACGAGGCCCCGAGCGGCGTCGACTCCGCGTTCTGGGCGGCCGTCGAGCGGGAGGACCTGGCCGCGCTCGCGGAACTCACCGCGCAGAGCGCCACGGAATCCCTGGAGCGGCTGGGCGCGGCCCTGCCCGTGCTCGCCTCCTGGCGGCGGCAGCAGCGGGAACGGTCCACCCTGGACGACTGGCGGTACCGCAGCGTCTGGCAGCCGTACACCGGAACGCCGGTCAGCTTCCTCCCCGGCGCCTGGTGGGTCGTCGCCGACGAGCGGCACCCGGAGGAGGGCGAGGCCGCCGTCGCCGAACTGGGCCGTCGGGGCGCCGACGCCCGACTGGTGCTGCTGCCGGAGATCGTGACCGACCGGGCCGCCCTCGCCGCGCACCTGGCCAGCGCGACCCGGACCGCCGACGGCGGACCGGCCCCGGTCGACGGGGTGCTGTCGCTGCTCGCCCTCGCCGACGGCGCGGTCGACGACACCCAGCCGGTGCCGCCGTTCCTCGCCCGGTCGCTGGCGCTGATCCAGGCCCTCGGCGACCTCGACGTGGCCGCGCCGCTGTGGTGCGTCACGCGGGGTGCCGCCGGCACCACCCGGGGCGGAACCCCCGGTCGCCCGGAGCAGTCGCTGCTCTGGGGCCTCGGCCGGGTCGTGGCCCTGGAACACCCGCAGCGGTGGGGCGGCCTGGTCGACGTCCCGGCCACCCTGGACGACCACGGCTGGGACCTGCTCTGCGCCGCGCTCGCCGGCCTCGACGGCGAGGACCAGATCGCGGTCGACGGCGCGACCATCCTGGTGCGCCGGCTCGTGCGGGCGCCCGGCGGCGCGGCCGTCACCGACGAGGCGGGCTACCCGGGCACCACGCTGGTCACCGGCGGCACCGGCGCGCTCGGCGCGGAGGTGGCCCGCTGGCTGGCCGCCCGCGGCGCCGAGCACCTGCTGCTGGTGAGCCGCCGGGGCGCGGACGCCCCGGGCGCCACCGCACTGGTCCGCGAGCTGACCGACGCCGGCGCCCGGGTGACCGTCGCCGCCTGCGACGTGGCCGACCGGGCGGCGCTGGCCAAGCTGCTCGACGAGGTACCCGCCGACGCGCCGCTGGCCAGCGTGGTGCACGCGGCCGGTGTGCTGGACGACGGGGTGCTCGACGGGCTCACCGCCGAGCGGCTCGCCACCGTCCTGCGGCCCAAGGTGCTCGGCGCGCTGCACCTGCACGAACTGACCGTCGGCCGGGAGCTGCGCGCGTTCGTGCTGTTCTCCGCGATGGCCGGCCAGCTCGGCGCCGCCGGCCAGGGCAGCTACGCCGCCGCCAACGCCTACCTCGACGCCCTCGCCGAGCAGCGGCACCGGCAGGGCCTGCCGGCCACCTCCGTCGCCTGGGGCCCCTGGGCGGCCGGCGGGATGGCCGCCGCCGACCAGGCGGTCGAGGAGCGCCGCCGGCGTACGGGCGTGGCCCGCCTCGACACCGAGCCCGCCCTCACCGCGCTCGCGCGGTGCGTCGCGGGCGGCGAGCCGGCGACGCTGGTGGCCGCCATCGACTGGGCCCGGTACGTCCCCGGGTTCGTCGCCGTGCGGCCCAGCCCGCTCATCGCGGGCGTGGCCGAGGCGCGGCGTGCCGCCGCCGAGCGGGCCGAGGACGCCGGCGTGTCCGCGGAGTCCCTGGCCGCCCTGCTCGCCGGGCAGACCGACGCCGAACGGCGCAAGACCCTGCTTGAGCTGGTACGCGGCCAGGCCGCCGCGGTGCTCGGGCACGCCGCGATGGACGCCGTCGAGCCGGACCGGGCGTTCCGGGAACTCGGCTTCGACTCGCTGACCGCCGTCGAGCTGCGCAACCGGCTCACCGCGGCGACCGGCGTCCGGCTGCCCGCCACGGTGGTCTTCGACTACCCGACGGCCGCCGGGCTGGCCGAGTACGTGCGGGCAGCGATCGTCGACGGCGGGGTGGTCGGGGTCGCCCCGGTCTTCGGCGAACTGGACAGGTTGGAAGCGGCGCTCTCCGGCTCGGCGCCGGACCGCAGCGCCCGGATTCGGATCACCGAGCGGCTGCGGGCGCTGCTGGCCTCCCTCAACGAGGCCGACGCGCCGGCGGACGGCGACACCGTCGCCGAGAAGCTCCAGGACGCGACGCCGGATGAGGTCTTCGACTTCATCGACCGCGAGCTGGGGATGTCCTGACGTGATCGCTGCTGCGTCGACGGGTCAACACAAGGAGTGCGCGGTCCATGGCTGACGAGGCGAAGCTTCTCGACTACCTCAAGCGGGTCACCGCTGACCTGCACCAGGTGCGGCAGCGCCTGCGCGAGGTGGAGGCCGGTGAACAGGAACCGGTCGCCATCGTCTCCATGAGCTGCCGGTTCCCCGGCGGGGTGCGGTCGCCGGAGGACCTGTGGGAGGTGGTCGCGTCCGGCCGGGACGTGGTCACCGACTTCCCCGAGGACCGGGGTTGGGACCTCGGGTCGCTCTACGACAGCGACCCGGAGCAGGCCGGCACGTCGTACACGCGGCAGGGTGGCTTCGTCCACGACCTGGCCGACTTCGACCCGGGCTTCTTCGCGATCTCCCCGCGCGAGGCGCTGGCGATGGACCCGCAGCAGCGCTGGCTGCTGGAGACCTCGTGGGAGGCCCTCGAACGGGCCGGCATCGACCCGCACTCGCTGCGCGGCAGCCGCACCGGCGTCTTCGCCGGCAGCACCGGGCAGGACTACGGCACCGTGCTGATGGGCGCCGCGCAGGGCCTGGAAGGGCACCTGATGACCGGCAACGCCGGCAGCGTCGTCTCCGGCCGGATCGCCTACACCTTCGGCCTGGAGGGGCCGGCGGTCACCATCGACACCGCCTGCTCGTCCTCCCTCGTCGCCCTGCACCTCGCCGGGCAGGCGCTGCGGCAGCGCGAGTGCACCCTGGCCATCGTCGCCGGGGTCACCGCCATGTGCACCCCGGCCGCCTTCGTCGAGTTCTCCCGGCAGCGCGGCCTCGCCGCCGACGGCCGGTGCAAAGCGTTCGCCGCCGCCGCCGACGGCACCGGCTGGTCCGAGGGCGTCGGCGTGCTGCTGCTGGAGCGGCTGTCGGACGCGCAGCGCAACGGCCACCCGATCCTCGCCGTGGTGCGGGGCAGCGCCGTCAACCAGGACGGCGCGTCCAACGGCCTGAGCGCTCCGAACGGGCCCTCGCAGCAGCGGGTGATCCAGCAGGCCCTGGCCAACGCCGGTCTCGCCGCCGGCGGCGTGGACGTGGTGGAGGCGCACGGCACCGGCACCCGGCTCGGCGACCCGATCGAGGCGCAGGCGCTGCTCGCCACGTACGGGCAGGACCGGGGCGACGCCGCGCCGCTGCTGCTCGGCTCCGTCAAGTCGAACATCGGGCACGCCCAGGCCGCCGCCGGTGTGGCCGGCGTGATCAAGATGGTCATGGCGATGCGGCACGGCGTCGTGCCGCCGACCCTGCACGTGGACGAGCCGACCCCGGAGGTCGACTGGTCGGCCGGCGCCGTCTCGCTGGTGACCGAGGCGACGCCGTGGCCGGCGGTGGACCGGCCCCGCCGCTCGGCCGTCTCCTCGTTCGGGGTGTCCGGCACGAACGCGCACACGATCCTGGAGCAGGCCCCGGCGCCCCAACCCACGCCGACCGACGCCGCGCCGGTCGTCCAGCGGCCGGTCGTGCCGGTGCTGGTGTCCGCCCGTGACGCCGCCGGCCTCGCCGGGCAGGCGGAGCGCTGGGCCGCCCGGCTGGCCGCCGACGAGACCCTGCGACCGCTGGACGTGGCCTTCTCGTCGGTCACCTCCCGGTCCACCCTCGACCACCGCGCCGTGGTGCCCGCCACCGACCGCGACGACCTGCTCGCCGGGCTCCGGGCGCTGGCGTCCGGCGTGCCGGCGGGCGGTGTGGTCGTGGGCCAGGCGGGTGGCCGGGGTTCGCTGGCGTTGCTGTTCTCGGGTCAGGGGGCGCAGCGCGCGGGCATGGGTCGGGAGTTGTCGGCCGAGTTCCCGGTGTTCGCGGCCGCGCTGGGCGAGGTGTGTGGGCAGCTCGATCCGTTGTTGCCGTGTCCGTTGCGGGAGGTGCTGTTCGCTGCCGAGGGTTCGGCCGAGGCGGGTCTGCTGGATCAGACGGTGTTCACGCAGGCGGGGTTGTTCGCGGTCGAGGTGGCGCTGTTCCGCCTGGTCGAGTCGTTCGGGGTCGTGCCGGACTTCGTGGGCGGCCACTCGATCGGTGAGATCGCGGCCGCGCACGTGGCCGGGGTGCTGTCCCTGGGCGACGCGTGCGCGTTGGTGGCGGCGCGGGGTCGGTTGATGCAGGCGCTGCCCGAGGGTGGCGGGATGTTGGCCGTGGCGGCGGACGAGGTCGCGGTGGTCGAGTCGATCGCCGGGCTGGGCGACCGGGTGGGGATCGCGGCGGTGAATGGGCCGACGTCGGTCGTGGTGTCCGGGGCCGTCGATGCCCTCGACGAGGTGGAGCGGACGTGGCGGGAGCGGGGTGCGCGGACTCGTCGGCTGGCGGTGAGTCACGCGTTTCACAGTCCGTTGATGGAGCCGATGCTGGCGGAGTTCCGGGCGGTCCTGGGTGGGCTGGCGTTCGCGGCGCCGGTGCTGCCGTTGGTGTCGAATGTGACCGGTGCGCTCGCCGACGCCGAGGAGATTCGCAGCCCGGAGTACTGGGTGCGGCACGTCCGCGAGGCGGTGCGTTACGCCGACGGGGTCGCCGCCCTGCGTGCCGCTGGGGTGGATACGTTCCTGGAGGTCGGCCCGCAGAGCGTGTTGACCGCGATGGCGGCGGACATCCTGCCCGACGACGACGCCGTGTTGGCCGTCGCCGTCCAGCGGCGCGACCGGCCCGAGGCGCATGCGCTGCTGCACGCCCTGGCCGAGTTGCACGTGCATGGCGTGCCGGTGACCTGGCGGGAGTGGTTCGCCGAGACCGGCGCGCGGCGGGTCGACCTGCCCACGTACGCCTTCCAGCACCAGCGCTACTGGCCCGAGGCGGGGGCGGGATGGACCGGAGACGTCACCGCGGTCGGTTTGCGGCCCGCGCGGCATCCCCTGCTCGGCGCCGCCGTTGGGGTCGCGCACGCCGAGGGCTTCCTGTTCACCGGGCGGCTGGCCCGGCGCACCCACCCGTGGATCTCCGACCACGTCGTCTTCGACACCGTGCTGCTGCCCGGCACGGGCTTCGTCGAACTCGCCCTCCAAGCCGGCGCGCACGTCGGCGCGGACCACGTCCGCGAACTCACCCTGGAGTCGCCGCTGATCCTGCCCGAGACCGGCGGCGTGGACATCCAGCTCTGGATCGGCCCGGCCGACGAGACCGGCTGCCGCTCCGTGTCCCTGCACTCCGCGCCGGACGGCGACCCGGCCGACGGCGCCGGGGAGCGGGCCTGGACCCGCAACGCCAGCGGTGTGCTGGCCGGCGGCCCCGCCGGACCGGGTGGGCCCTCGGGCTGGTCCGACCTGACCGCCTGGCCGCCGCCGGGAGCGACCGAGGTCGCCACCGACGACCTGTACCTGAACCTCGCCGCCCAGGGCTACGACTACGGTCCGTCCTTCATCGCGCTGCGCTCCGCCTGGCGGCGCGGCGACGACCTCTTCGCCGAGCTGGCATTGCCGGAGGCCCCCGCCGCCGAGGCCGACGGGTACGGACTGCACCCGGCGCTGCTCGACGCGGCGCTGCACACCCTCGGGCTGACCACGCCCGCCGCCGCGCCGGCCGGGGCCGGCATTCCGCCCGGATACGGCCGGCTGCCGTTCTCCTGGAACGACGTCGCCCTGCACGCCGCCGGGGCGGCGGCGGCCCGGGTGCGGGTCTCGCACACCGGGGCCGACAGCATCTCGCTGCTGCTCGCCGACGTCACCGGCGCGCCGATCATCTCCGTCGGCTCCCTCGTCCTGCGGCCGGTCTCCGCCGACCAGCTCCGCACCGCCGGAGGTGGCGGGACGGAGTCGCTGTTCCGGGTCGAGTGGGCCCCGCTCGCCCCGGCCGCCGGCCCGTCGACCGGCGACTGGGCGGTGGTCGGCGACGCGCCGGCCCTCACCGAGGCCGTCGCGGCCACCGGGACGGCCGTGTCGGCGTACCGCGACCTGACCGCCCTGGCCACGGCGATGGACGACGGGACGGACGCGCCCGGCGTGCTGGTCGTGCCCTTCCTCGACCCGCCCGCGTCGGCCGACGTGCCGCGCGTCGTCGCCGAGGTGACCCACCGGGCGCTCGCCGTGCTCCAGCAGTTCCTGGCCGACGACCGGTACGCGGCCTCCCGGCTGGTCGTGCTGACCCGGGGCGCGGTCGCCACCGACCGGGACGTCGACCTGACCGACCTGGCCGGCGCGGCGGTGATCGGCCTGCTCCGCTCCGCCCAGTCGGAGAACCCCGACCGGTTCCTGCTGGTCGACGTCGACGACGTGGCCGGCTCCGCCGCCGCGCTCGTCCCGGCCGTCGCCACCGACGAGCCGCAGGTGGTGATCCGCTCCGGCGTCGCCGCCGGTGCCCGCCTCACCCGCGTCCCGGCCGTGGCCGAACCGCCGGCCGCCCCGTTCGACGGGGAGGGGACCGTCCTGATCACCGGCGCCACCGGCACCCTCGGCCAGCTGATGAGCCGGCACCTGGTGACCGCGTACGGCGTCCGGCACCTCATCCTGACCAGCCGGCGCGGCCGGGCGGCCGAGGGCGTCGACGAGCTCTGCGCGGAGCTGGCGGCGCTCGGCGCGACCGTCACCGTCGCCGCCTGCGACGTGGCCGACCGGACCGCCGTGGCGGAACTGCTGGCGGGCATCCCGGCGGAGCACCCGCTCACCGCCGTCATCCACGCCGCCGGCGTCCGCGACGACGGCGTGATCTCCTCCCTCACCCCGGAGCGGATGGACGGCGTGCTGCGGCCCAAGGTCGACGCCGCCTGGAACCTGCACGAGCTGACCGCCGACCTCGACCTGAAGGCGTTCGTCTCGTACTCCTCGCTCGCCGCCACCGCCGGCGGACCGGGCCAGGGCAACTACGCCGCCGCCAACGCGTTCCTCGACGGGCTGGCCCAGCACCGCAAGGCACGCGGGCTCGCCGCGCTCACCCTGGCCTGGGGCCTCTGGGCCGACCGCAGCGGCATGACCACCGAGCTGGACGACGTCCACCTCAACCGGATCTCCCGCTCCGGCGTCGCCGCCATGGAGGCCGAGGAGGGGCTCGCCCTCTTCGACGCGGCCTGCCGCACCACCGACGCCGCACTCGTCCCGGCCCGCCTCGACCTTGCCGCGATGAAGGCGCAGTTCGCCGGCGGCAGCATCCCGCCGCTGTACCGGGCGCTGATCCGCACGCCCGCCCGAGCCGCCGCAGCGGCCACCACCGGCGCGTCCCTGGTGCAGCAGCTCGCCGCGCTCGGCGACACCGACCGGGCCGCCGCGCTGGTCGAGATCGTCCGGGGGCAGGCCGCCGCCGTGCTCGGCTACCCCGACCCGGCGGCCATCGAGCCGCGCCGGGCGTTCAGCGAGTTCGGCTTCGACTCGCTCACCGCCGTCGAGATGCGCAACCGGCTCAACAACGCCTTCGGGATGCGGCTGCCGGCCACCCTCGTCTTCGACTACCCGACCCCGCACGACCTGGCCGCCTTCCTGGGTACGGAGATCGCCGGCACCCCGGTCCCCGTGCGGCCCACGACCGCCACCGTGGCGGTCGGCGACGACGAGCCCCTCGCCATCATCGGCATGGCCTGCCGGCTGCCCGGCGGCGTGTGGTCCCCCGACGACCTGTGGCGGCTCGTGGCCGACGGCGTCGACGCGATCACCGGCCTGCCCACCGACCGGGGCTGGGACCTCGACGCCCTCTACAGCCCGGACCCCGACGCCAGCGGCACCTTCTACACCCGGGGCGGCGGCTTCCTCGACGGCGTCGACCGGTTCGACCCCGGCTTCTTCGGCATCTCGCCCCGCGAGGCCCTGGCCATGGACCCGCAGCAGCGGCTACTGCTGGAGACCACCTGGGAGTCGTTCGAGTCCGCCGGCATCGACCCGACCGCCGTGCGGGGAAGCAGCACCGGCGTCTTCGTCGGCACCAGCGGCCAGGACTACGGCTCGCTGCTCGCATACTCGCCGGAGGCCGCCGAGGGTTACCTGCTGACCGGGATGACCAGCAGCGTCATCTCGGGCCGGGTCGCGTACACGTTCGGGCTGGAGGGGCCGGCGGTGTCGCTGGACACGGCCTGCTCGTCGTCCCTCGTCGCGCTGCACTGGGCCGGCCAGGCGCTGCGGCGCGGCGAGTGCGACATGGCCCTCGCCGGCGGCGTCATGGTGATGGCCACCCCGACCGCGTTCGTCGAGTTCTCCCGCCAGCGCGGCCTCGCCGCCGACGGCCGCTGCAAGTCCTTCGCCGCCTCGGCGGACGGCACCGGCTGGTCCGAGGGCGTCGGCATGCTGCTCGTGCAGCGGCTCTCCGACGCCCGCCGGCAGGGCCGCACGGTCTACGCCGTGGTACGCGGCTCGGCGATCAACCAGGACGGCGCGTCGAACGGGTTGACGGCGCCGAACGGTCCGTCGCAGCAGCGGGTGATCCGGCAGGCGCTGGCCTCGGCGCGGCTGTCCACGGCCGACGTGGACGTGGTGGAGGCGCACGGCACCGGCACGACGCTCGGCGACCCGATCGAGGCGCAGGCGCTGCTCGCCACGTACGGGCGGGACCGGCCGGCCGACCGGCCGCTGCTGCTCGGCTCGATCAAGTCGAACATCGGGCACGCGCAGGCCGCCGCCGGTGTCGCCGGTGTGATCAAGATGGTGCAGGCGATCCGGCACGGGGTGGTGCCGGCGACGCTGCACGTCGACGAGCCGTCCCCGCACATCGACTGGACGTCCGGCGCCGTGGAACTGGCGACCGAGTCCCGGCCGTGGCCGGCGGTGGACCGTCCCCGCCGGGCGGCGGTGTCGTCGTTCGGCATCTCCGGCACGAACGCGCACGTGATCATCGAGCAGGCCGACGAGCCGGTCGAGGCCCCCGCCGCAACCGGCCCGGGCCTGGTGGCCTCGGATGTCGTGGTCTGGCCGGTGTCGGCGCGGTCGAAGGCGGCCCTCGCCGGTCAGGCCGCCCGGCTGGCCGAGTACGTGCGCGGGCACGACGGTCTCGACCCGGCAGCGGTCGGCTGGTCCCTCGCCACGACCCGGTCGACGTTCGACCAGCGGGCCGCTGTGGTCGGCTCCGGCGTGGACGACCTGCTGGCCGGCCTGGACGCCCTGGCCGCCGGCCAGCCGGCCGGGAACCTCGTGACCGGCGCCGTCGCCACCGGCCCTGGTCCGGTGTTCGTGTTTCCGGGCCAGGGTGCGCAGTCGGCGCGGATGGCGGCTGGTCTGGTGGGTCGTGCGCCGGTGTTCGACGCGCGGTTGGCGGAGTGTCAGCGTGCTCTCGCCCCGTATCTGGACGTGGATCTGGTGTCGGTGTTGACGGGTGAGGACGAGTCGTGGTTGGAGCGGGTGGAGGTCGTGCAGCCGGTGCTGTGGGCCGTCGGTGTCGCTCTTGCCGCGCTCTGGCAGCACGCCGGCGTCATCCCGGCGGCGGTGGTCGGTCATTCGCAGGGTGAGATCGGCGCGGCCTGTGTGGCGGGGATCCTCAGCCTGGAGGATGCGGCGAGGGCGGTGGCGTTGCGGTCGCGGGCGCTGACGGTGCTGCGGGGGACGGGGACGATGGCGTCGGTGGACCTGTCCGCCGAGGCGGTCACCGCTCGTCTCGCGGGCTTCCCCGGCGTCGGGGTCGCGGCGGTCAACGGTCCGTCGACCGTGGTGGTGTCGGGTCCGCCGCAGCCGGTCGCGGACCTGGTGGAGGCGTGTCAGGCCGAGGGCATCAGGGCGCGGTTGATTCCGGTGGACTACGCGTCGCACTCGCCGGCGGTGCAGGAGGTCGCCGAACAACTGCGCGCCGATCTGGCCGACATCGTCCCCCAGCCCGGTCATACCCGCCTCGTGTCGACGCTGACGGGGGACTGGGTGGACCCGGCGTCGATGACGGCGGACTACTGGTACGACAACCTGCGGCAGACGGTGCGGTTCGACGCCGCGGTGCGGGTGGCGGTCGCCGCCGGGCACAGCGTGTTCGTGGAGATCTCCCCGCATCCGGTGTTGACGATGCCGGTCACCGCGATCCTCGACGACACCGGTGCTACCGGGCACACCCTGGGCAGCCTGCGCCGCGGTGACGACGACCCGACGCGCCTGCTGACCAACCTGGCCACCGCCCACGCGATCGGCCTGCCTGTCGACCTGACGAAGGTCCTCGCCGGAACCGACACCGTCCCGCTGCCCACCTACGCCTTCGAGCACCAGCGGTACTGGGTGGAACCCCCGGTCCACCGGGCCCAGGACGTCAGCTCCGCCGGCCTCCAGGACGCCGGGCACCCGCTGCTCAGCGCCACGCTGACCTTCCCCGACAGCGAGCGGATGGTCTTCACCGGGCGGCTGTCGGTGCGTACCCACCCGTGGCTCGGCGAGCACCGGGTGATGGACAACATCCTGCTGCCCGGCACCGCCTTCGTGGAGCTGGCCACGTACGCCGGCGAGCAGGCGGGCTGCCCGACGGTCGAGGAGTTGACCCTGCTCGCCCCGCTCGTCCTGCCCGAGATGGGCGCGCTCCAGGTGCAGCTGATGGTCGGCGACCGGGACGACGACGGGCGGCGCACCGTCCAGCTCTACTCGCGGCCCTACCGGGACGGCTCCGACGAGATCCTCGCCGACGTGGCCTGGACCTGCCACGCCACCGGCCTGCTCGCCCCGCGGCCGGCCGAGGGCGCCGCGCCCGCCTTCGACCTCGGGGTGTGGCCGCCGCCCGGCGCGACCCGCGTCGAGTCCGACGACTTCTACTCCGGCATCGAGGCGACCGTCTTCGGGTACGGCCCGGCGTTCCGCGGCCTGCGCGCCGCGTGGACCCGCGACGACGAGGTCTTCGCCGAGGTCGAGTTGCCCGCTGACCACCACGCCGAGGCCGGCCGCTTCGGCGTGCACCCGGCGCTGCTGGACGGCGCGTTGCAGGCGATGTCGATCGGCGGCTTCCTCGGCCGGATGGGCGACGGCGCCGACGCCACCGTGCCCCGCCTTCCGTTCGCCTGGACCGGGGTCTCCCTGCTCGCCGCCGGGGCCACCGCCCTGCGCGTGCGCGCCGCCGCGGCCGGTGACGTCGGCGTCTCCTTCCAGGTGGCCGACGCCACCGGCGCCCCGGTGCTGCACGTCGACTCGCTGATCATGCGTCGGGTCACCGGCGACTCGCTCGGCGCGGCCCGCTCCGGCCGGCACGAGTCGCTGTTCCAGGTGGACTGGCCGGCGCTGCCGGTGCCCACCGGCCCGGTGCCGGCGGCCACCCGCTGGGTGGTGCTCGGCGGCGACGATCTGGCCCTCGCCGCCGCCTGCGAGGCGGCCGGCGCACGGGTGCGCACCGACGTCGACCTCGACTCGCTGGGCGACCTGCTGGCCGGCGGCGAGCCGGCCCCCGAGGCGGTGATCGTCCCGGTCGGCGGCGTCGGCGACCCGACGGACCCGGCGCTGGCCGGGCAGGCGCGGGCCACCACGCACCGTACCCTCGCCGCGTTGCGGACCTGGCTCGCCGACGACCGGTTCGCCGAGTCCCGGCTGGTGCTGGTGACCCGGGACGCCGTCGCGGCGGGGGAGCAGCCGGTGGTCAACCTGCGCCAGGCCCCGGTCTGGGGCCTGCTGCGCACCGCGCAGCTCGAACACCCGGGCCGGTGCCAGTTGGTCGACCTCGACGACGCCGCCGACAGCGCCGCCGTGCTGGCCGCCGCGATCGCCTCCGGCGAACCGCAGCTCGCCGTGCGGGCGGGGCAGGTCCGCACGCCACGGCTCGGGCGGGTCCCGGCCGGGGTGGACCTGCTGCCCGGCGGGATCGACCCGGACGGCACCGTGCTGATCACCGGCGGGACCGGAGTGCTGGGCCGCATCCTGGCCCGCCACCTCGCGACCACCCACGGCGTACGGCACCTGCTGCTGGCCGGGCGGCGCGGCGCGGCGGCCGACGGGATCGGCGACCTGGTCACCGAACTCGCCGGCGCCGGTACGGAGGTGACCGTCGCGACCTGCGACGCCGCCGACCCCGACGCACTGTCGGCGCTGCTGGCCGGGGTGCCCGCCGAGCACCCGCTCACCGCCGTGGTGCACGCCGCCGGCGTCCTCGACGACGGCGTGCTGGAGTCGATGACCCCCGAGCGGGTGGACGCGGTCGCCGTGCCGAAGATCGACGCGGCGTGGCACCTGCACCGCCTCACCGCCGACGCGAACCTCGCGGCCTTCGTGCTCTTCTCCTCGGCGGCGGCGACGCTGGGCAGCGCCGGCCAGTCCAACTACGCGGCGGCGAACGCCTTCCTCGACGCCCTCGCCGCGCACCGGCGGGCCCGCGGACTCGCCGGCGTCTCCCTCGCCTGGGGCCTGTGGGAGCAGGCCAGCGGCATGACCGGCCACCTCGACGACGCGGACGTGCGGCGGATGGCCGAGCAGGGCGCGGCGGGCCTGGCCACCGAACAGGCGCTGGACCTGTTCGACGCTTCCTGGCGGCTCGACGCGGCGGCGGTCGTGCCGATGCGGCTGGACGTCGGGACGCTGCGGACGCAGGCCGAGTCCGGCACCCTCGCGCCGATGCTCCGGGCGCTGGTCCGGGCGCCGATGCGACGCTCCGTCGACGCGGCCGGCACCCGTTCCGGCGGGGTGCAGCTCGGCCAGCGCCTCGCCGGGCTGGCCGGGCCGGAGCGGCAGAAGGTGGTGCTGGACGTGGTCCGGGCGAACATCGCCGCCGTCCTCGGCCACGCCGGCGCCGACGCCGTCGACCCGAACCGGCTCTTCACCGACCTGGGCTTCGACTCGCTCACCGCCGTCGACCTGCGCAACCGGCTGAACGCCCTCTCCGGGCTCCGGCTGCCGGCGACGCTGGTCTTCGACTACCCGACGCCGACCGCGCTCGCCGAGAAGCTGACCGGCGAGATCGCCGCCGACGAGGCGCCCTCCGCCCAACCCATCTTCCAGGGCATCGACACCGTGGAGAGCCTGCTCAACACCATCCCGCTCGACCCGGCGGCCCGGGCCCGGTTCACCGCCCGGATGCAGGACCTGCTCGCCAAGGCGTCCGACCTGGCGGCCGCGCCCGCCGCCGAGTCGGACCGGCCCGATCTCGACTCGGCCAGCGATGACGAGATCTTCGACTTCATCAGCAAAGAGTTTGGAATCTCCTGAGATGACCGACTTCCGAACCGAGGCAGGTGCCACCCGATGAGCGACGACAAGCTGCGGTACTTCCTCAAGCGGGTGACCGCCGACCTGCACGAGACCAAGCGCAAGCTGCAGACCGTCGAGGCACGCGACCAGGAGCCGCTGGCCATCGTCTCCATGAGCTGCCGCTTCCCCGGCGGCGTCCGGTCGCCGGAGGACCTGTGGGAGCTCGTCGCCGACGGCCGGGACGCCCTCACCGAGTTCCCGGACGACCGGGGCTGGGACCTGGAGGCGCTCTACGACCCCGACCCGAACAAGCCGGGCAAGAGCTACACCCGGGTCGGCGGGTTCCTCGACGGCGCCGGCGACTTCGACCCGACCCTGTTCGGCATCTCGCCGCGCGAGGCCTTGGCCATGGACCCGCAGCAGCGGTTGCTGCTGGAGACGTCCTGGGAGGCCATCGAGCGGGCCGGCATCGACCCGCTGTCGCTGCGCGGCAGCTCCACCGGCGTCTTCGTCGGGCTGAGCACCTCCAACTACGGCATCGGCCTGCCGCACGTGCCCGAAGGCGTCGACATGTACCTCGGCACCGGCAACACCACCAGCGTCGCGTCCGGTCGGATCTCGTTCACCCTCGGCCTCAACGGCCCGGCCGTCACCGTGGACACCGCCTGCTCGTCGTCGCTGGTGGCCCTGCACCTCGCCGTGAACGCGCTGCGTCGCGGCGAGTGCGACCTCGCCATCGCCGGTGGTGTCACCGTGATGGCCACCCCCGGCGTCTTCGTCGTCTTCTCCCGGCAGCGCGGCATGTCCGTCGACGGCCGGTGCAAGGCGTTCGCGGCCGGCGCGGACGGCACCGGCTGGGGCGAGGGCGGCGGCGTGCTGGTCGTGGAGCGGCTGGCCGACGCCGAGCGCAACGGCCACCCGGTCCTCGCCGTGATCCGGGGCAGCGCCCTCAACCAGGACGGCGCGTCCAACGGGCTCACCGCCCCCAACGGCCCCTCCCAGCAGCGGGTCATCCGGCAGGCCCTCGCGAACGCCCGGCTCGGCACCGCCGACGTCGACATGGTCGAGGCGCACGGCACCGGCACCACCCTCGGCGACCCGATCGAGGCGCAGGCACTCATCGCCACGTACGGGCAGGACCGGCCGGCCGACCGGCCGCTGTGGCTCGGCTCGGTGAAGTCGAACATCGGCCACACCCAGAGCGCCGCCGGGGTCGCCGGGCTGGTCAAGATGGTGATGGCGCTGCGCCACGGCGTCATGCCGGAGACCCTGCACATCGACGAGCCGTCCCCGCACGTGGACTGGACCGCCGGGGCGGTGTCCCTGCTCACCGAGTCCAAGCCGTGGCCGGAGCTGGACCGCCCCCGCCGTGGCGGCGTCTCCTCGTTCGGGGTGAGCGGCACCAACGCCCACGTGATCCTGGAGGAGTACCGGCCGCGTGTCGCCGCCCCCGAGACCGTCGACGGGGAGGAGGCCGCCGAGGCCACCGCCGTCGAAGCCGCGCGACGGCCCGGCCTGATCGCCTCGGACGTGACGGTCTGGCCCGTGTCGGCCCGGTCGAAGGCCGCGCTCGCCGGCCAGGCGGTCCGGCTCGCGCGGCACGTGCGTGAGCACGGCGACCTCGCCCCGGCGGCGGTCGGCTGGTCCCTCGCCGCCACCCGGTCGACGTTCGACCACCGCGCCGCCGTGGTCGGCGCGAACGCCGCGGACCTGCTGGCCGGGCTGGACGCCCTGGCCACCGGCCAGCCGGCCGGCAACCTCGTCACCGGCACGGTCACCGGGGCCGGCGCCGGCCCCGTCTTCGTGTTCCCGGGCCAGGGCGCCCAGTCGGCGCGGATGGCCGCCGGTCTGGTGGGTCGGACGCCGGTGTTCGACGCGCGGCTGGCGGAGTGTCAGCGTGCCCTCGCCCCTTACCTGGACGTGGATCTGGTGTCGGTGCTCACCGGCGAGGACGAGTCGTGGTTGGAGCGGGTGGAGGTGGTGCAGCCGGTCCTGTGGGCCGTCGGCGTCGCCCTCGCGGCCGTGTGGCGCGCGGCCGGCGTCGTGCCGGACGCGGTGGTCGGCCATTCGCAGGGTGAGATCGGCGCGGCCTGCGTGGCCGGCATCCTGACCCTGGAGGACGCCGCGAGGACCGTGGCGCTGCGCTCCCGCGCCCTGGCCGTGCTGCGCGGCACGGGGACGATGGCGTCGGTGGACCTCTCGGCCGACGCGGTCGCCGATCGCCTGCCGGCCTTCCCGGGCGTCGGGGTGGCGGCGGTCAACGGCCCGTCCACCGTCGTGGTGTCCGGCCCGCCGCAGACCGTCGCCGACCTGGTGGCGGCGTGCCAGGCCGAGGGCCTGCGCGCCCGGCTCATCCCGGTGGACTACGCCTCCCACTCCGAGGCCGTGCAGCAGGTCGCCGAGCAGCTCCGCGCGGACCTGGCCGACGTCACCCCGCAGGCCGGTCACACCCGCCTCATCTCGACGCTGACGGGGGACTGGGTCGATCCCGCAAGCATGACGGCGGACTACTGGTACGACAACCTGCGGCAGACGGTGCGGTTCGACGCCGCCGTGCGCGTCGCCATCGCCGCCGGGCACAGCGTGTTCGTGGAGATCTCCCCGCATCCGGTGCTCACCATGCCGGTCACCGCGATCCTCGACGACACCGGCACCAGCGGGCACACCCTGGGCAGCCTGCGCCGCGGCGACGACGACCCGACGCGCCTGCTGACCAACCTGGCCACCGCCCACGCGATCGGCCTGCCCGTCGACCTGACGAAGGTCCTCGCCGAGACCGAGGTCGCGCCGCTGCCCACGTACGCCTTCGACCACCAGCGGTTCTGGCTGGACGGCAGCGGCGGCCCCGACCTGGAGAGCCTGCTCCAGGGCGCGGCCGACCCGAGCGACGCCAGCTTCTGGGCCGCCGTCGAGCGCGGGGACATCACCGCCCTCGCCGAGACCGTCGCCACCGAGGACACCCCGCCGCACGAGGCCCTCGACGCGCTGCTCCCGGCCCTGCCGCTGCTCACCTCGTGGCGCCGCCGGCGTCGCCGGCAGTCCGACATCGACAGCTGGCGCTACCAGGACACCTGGAAGCCCCTGACGGGTGTCGCCAACCGGGGCATGACCGGCACCTGGGTCGTCGTCCTGCCCACCGGTGACATCATCGAGCCCTGGCAGGACGCCTGCGTCGAGGCGTTCACGGCGGCCGGCGCGAAGCTCGTCCCGGTCCCCGTCTCCACCCCCGACGTCGACCGCGACCTGTTCGGCAAGCTGCTGCGGGAGGCGCTCGTCGGCGCGTCGGGCGGGCACGACGAGGTCGCCGAGGTGACCGGCGTGGTCTCGCTGCTCGCCTTCGACGAGCTGGCCCACCCCCTGCACCCGTCCGTGCCCGGCGGCTTCGCCGCCACCGTCGCGCTCTTCCAGGCTCTCGGCGACATCGGCCTGCGCGCCCCCATGTGGAGCGTCACCTCCGGCGCCGCGTCCGTGGGCCTCACCGACCTGCTGCGCTCCCCGGTGCAGTCGCTGGTATGGGGCTTCGGCCGGGTCGCCGCGCTGGAGCACCCGCAGCGCTGGGGTGGCCTCGTGGACCTGCCCGAGGCCGTCGACGCGCACTCCGCCGACCTGCTGGTCGCGGCCCTCACCGCCGCCGGCGAGGAGGACCAGATCGCGGTACGCCCCGGCGGTCTGCTCGCCCGCCGGCTCACCCGCGTCCCACTCGGCGACAGCCAGCCGGCGAACCCGTGGCAGCCGTACGGCACCGCGCTGGTCACCGGCGGCACCGGCGCGCTCGGCGGGCACGCCGCCCGCTGGCTGGCCCGCAGCGGCGTGGAGAACATCGTCGTCGTCAGCCGGCGGGGCATGGCCGCGCCGGGCGCCCAGCAGCTCGTCGACGACCTCACCGAACTCGGCGCCCGGGCCACCGTGGTCGAGTGCGACGCCGCCGACCGGGACGCGCTGGCCGCCCTGATCGAGGCGATCCCCGTCGAGTACCCCCTCACCACGGTCGTGCACGCCTCCGCCGTGCTCGACGACGCGATGATCAACGACATCCGGGTGGAACAGATCGAGCGGGTGCTCCAGGCCAAGGTCGACGTCGCGTACAACCTGCACGAGCTGACCATGGACCTGGACCTCTCCGCGTTCATCATGTTCTCGTCCTTCGCCGGCAGCGTGGCCAGCTCCGGCGTCGGCAACTACGCCCCGAGCAACGCCTTCCTCGACGCGCTCGCCCAGCACCGGCGCGGCCTCGGCCTGCCCGCCACCTCCATCGCCTGGGGCGCCTGGGCCGGCGGCGGCATGGCCGACGGCCCGCTCGGGGAACTGCTGCACCGGCACGGCGTGCCCGAGATGACCCCCGACGCGGCCATCGCCGCGCTGCACCAGGCCGTGGACCACGGCGAGGCGTTCCTCACCATCGCCGACATCGCCTGGGAACGGTTCTCCGTCGCCTTCACCGCCACCCGACCCGGCCCGCTGATCAGCGACCTGCCGGACGTGCGCCGGCTCCAGACGGCCGAGAAGGTGGCCAGCGTGGAGGCCGGCGACGGCCCGGACTCCCTGCAGGACCGGCTCGCCGGGTTGCCCGCCGCCGACCGGCTCGCCGTGCTGCTCGCCCTGGTCCGCAGCCAGGTCGCCGCCGTGCTCAACTACCCGTCCGCCGAGTCGGTGGACGAGCACCGGGCGTTCCGGGAACTGGGCTTCGACTCCGTCACCGCCGTCGAGCTGCGCAACCGGCTCGGCTCGGCCACCGGCGTGGCCCTCCCGGTCACCCTGGTCTTCGACTACCCGACCCCGACGACCCTGGCGGAGTACCTCTTCGCCGAGGTCGCCCACGACGACGTGGTCACCCCGACCGCGCTCCTCGACGACCTCGACCGGATCGCCGACAGCCTCGACGTGGTGGCGCGGGACGAGGCGGCGCGGGTGCGCGCCACCGTACGCCTCCAGGCGATGCTCTCCCGGCTCGGCCAGGACACCGGCGGCGCCGACATCGGCCGGCACCTGGACGACGCCACCGACGACGAACTGTTCGCGATGGTGGACAAGGACCTCGGCATCTCCTGACCCCAGCTCCGGCTCTCTCCCGTCCCTCCCGAGGAAGCGGCACTCCGATGGCCAATGAAGACAAGCTCCGCGACTACCTCAAGCGGGTCATGGCGGATCTCCACGACACCCGCCGCCGGCTCAGTGAGGCACAGTCCCAGGAACTGGAGCCGGTGGCGATCGTGGCGATGAGCTGCCGGTTGCCCGGCGGGGTGCGCAACCCCGACGACCTGTGGGAGCTGGTGCGGGACGGCCGGGACGCCGTCACCCCGTTCCCGGACGACCGGGGCTGGGACCTGGAGCGGCTCTACCACCCCGACCCCGACCACCCGGGCACCTCGTACGCCCGGGAGGGCGGGTTCGTCGACGGGGCCGGGGACTTCGACTCCGCCTTCTTCGGCATCTCGCCCCGCGAGGCGCTGACCATGGACCCCCAGCAGCGGCTGCTGCTGGAGACGTCCTGGGAGGCCGTCGAAGCCGCCGGGATCGACCCGGCCTCGCTGCGCGGCAGCCGGACCGGGGTGTTCGTCGGCACCAACGGGCAGGACTACGGCACCCTGCTCATGATGTCGCCGGACGGCGACGAGGGGCACTCGATGACCGGCGGCGCGGCGGCCGTCGCGTCGGGCCGGGTGTCGTACACCCTCGGGCTGGAGGGGCCGGCCGTCTCCATCGACACGGCCTGCTCCTCGTCGCTGGTGGCGCTGCACCTCGCCGTGCAGGCCCTCCGGGCGGGGGAGTGCGACCTGGCCCTGGCCGGCGGGGTGACCGTGATGGCCACCCCCGGCCTCTACATCGGATCCAGCCGGCAGCGCGCCCTCTCGCCGGACGGGCGGTGCAGGTCGTTCGCCGCGTCCGCCGACGGCGCCGGGTTCTCCGAGGGGGTCGGTTGGCTGCTGGTCGAGCGGCTGTCGGACGCCCGCCGCAACGGCCGCCGCGTCCTCGCGGTGGTCCGCGGCTCCGCCGTCAACCAGGACGGCGCGTCCAACGGGCTGACCGCGCCGAACGGGCCGGCACAGCAGCGGGTGATCAGCCAGGCCCTCGCCTCAGCCCGGCTGTCGACGGCGGACGTCGACGTCGTGGAGGCGCACGGCACCGGCACCAAGCTGGGCGACCCGATCGAGGCGCAGGCGCTCCTCGCCACGTACGGGCAGGACCGCGGGGAGGCTGCGCCGCTGCTGCTCGGCTCGGTGAAGTCGAACATCGGCCACGCCCAGGCCGCCGCCGGCGTCGCCGGGGTGATCAAGACCGTGCTGGCCATCCGGCACGGGATCGTCCCGGCGACGCTGCACGTCGACGCGCCGTCCCCGCACATCGACTGGACGGCGGGCGCGGTGGAACTGGTCACCGAGGCGCGACCGTGGCCCGAGACGGGCCGGGCCCGGCGGGCCGCCGTGTCCTCATTCGGCATCTCGGGCACCAACGCCCACGTGATCATCGAGCAGCCGGACGAGCCGGCCGAGGACCGCCCGTCCGACCCCGCCCCCGGACTGGTCGCCGCCGACGCGCTCCTCTGGCCGGTGTCGGCCCGGTCGAAGGCCGCCCTCGCGAACCAGGCCGCCCGGCTCGCCGCGTACGTGCGCGAGCACGGCGACCTCGACGCCGCGTCGGTGGCGTGGTCCCTGACCACGACCCGGTCCACGTTCGACCACCGGGCGTCGGTCGTCGGCGCGGACACCCGGGAACTGCTGGCGGGCCTGGACGCGCTGGCCGCCGGTGCGCCGGCCGCCAACGTGGTCACGGGCGTGGCCTCGTCCCACCCCGCCGGTCCGGTGTTCGTGTTCCCGGGTCAGGGTGCGCAGTCGGCGCGGATGGCGGCTGGTCTGGTGGGTCGTGCGCCGGTGTTCGACGCGCGGCTGGCCGAGTGCCAGCGTGCTCTCGCCCCGTATCTGGACGTGGATCTCGTCTCGGTGTTGACGGGTGAGGACGAGTCGTGGTTGGAACGCGTCGAGGTCGTGCAGCCCGTGCTGTGGGCCGTCGGTGTCGCTCTCGCCGCGCTCTGGCAGCACGCCGGCGTCACCCCGGCGGCGGTGGTCGGTCATTCGCAGGGTGAGATCGGCGCGGCCTGCGTGGCGGGCATCCTCAGCCTGGAGGATGCGGCGAGGGCGGTGGCGTTGCGGTCGCGGGCGCTGACGGTGCTGCGGGGGACCGGGACGATGGCGTCGGTGGACCTGTCCGCCGAGGCCGTCACCGCCCGCCTGGACGCGTTCCCCGGCGTCGGGGTCGCCGCCGTCAACGGCCCGTCGACCGTCGTGGTGTCGGGTCCGCCGCAGCCGGTCGCGGACCTGGTCGAGGCGTGTCAGGCCGAGGGCATCAGGGCGCGGTTGATTCCGGTGGACTACGCGTCGCACTCGCCGGCGGTGCAGGAGGTCGCCGAACAACTGCGCGCCGATCTGGCCGACATCGTCCCCCAGGCGGGTCACACCCGCCTCGTGTCGACGCTGACGGGGGACTGGGTCGAGCCCGCAAGCATGACGGCGGACTACTGGTACGACAACCTGCGGCAGACGGTGCGGTTCGACGCCGCCGTGCGCGTCGCCATCGCCGCCGGGCACAGCGTGTTCGTGGAGATCTCCCCGCATCCGGTGCTCACCATGCCGGTCACCGCGATCCTCGACGACACCGGTGCTACCGGGCACACCCTGGGCAGCCTGCGCCGCGGTGACGACGACCCGACGCGCCTGCTGACCAACCTGGCCACCGCCCACGCGATCGGCCTGCCCGTCGACCTGACGAAGGTCCTCGCGGCCACCCCGACCGTCGACCTGCCCACCTACGCCTTCGACCACCACCGGTACTGGCCCGCGCCGCCCGTCTTCCCCGCCCAGCAGGACGGCGAGCCGGACATCGACCAGTGGCGCTACCGGATCACCTGGCCGGCCCTGCCCGACCTGCCGCTGGACCGGCTCGACGGGACCTGGCTGGTCCCGATCCCCGCCGCGCTGGCCGACGAGCCGATCGTCGTCGAGGTGCTCGGCGCGCTCGGCAGCGTCGGCGCGGACGTCGTACCCGTCGAGGTGGACGCGACCGGCGACCCGGCGGAACTGGCCGACCTGCTGCGCGCCGCGCTCCCCGCCGACGGCGGCCCCGCCACGGTGCTGTCGCTGCTCGGGCTGGACGAGCGGGCACACCCCGAACACCCCGCCACCTCCCTGGGCGTCACCGGGACCGTCCTGCTGGTGCAGGCGCTCGGGTCGCTCGACGTCGAGGCGCCGCTGTGGTGCGCCACCCGGCGGGCCGTCGCCGTCGACGCCGGAGACCCGCCGCCGCACCCGGCTGCCGCCGCGGTCTGGGGCCTCGGCCGCGCGGTCGCCCTGGAACACCCCGACCGCTGGGGCGGCCTGGTCGACCTGCCGGACGCCCTCGACCCGTGGACCGGCATCCGGCTCTGCGCGGCGCTCGGCGACAGCGGCGGCGAGGACCAGCTCGCCGTCCGCGACTCCGGGGTATTCGCCCGCCGCCTCACCCGGATCACCGAGCCCGAACCGACCCCCGCGCCCGGCGCGACGCCGGACGACGCCTGGCGGATGCGCGGCACCGTGCTGATCACCGGCGGCACCGGCGGGCTGGGCGGGCACCTGGCCCGCTGGGCGGCCCGCTCCGGCGCCGCGCACGTCCTGCTGGCCAGCCGGCGCGGGCAGGACGCCCCGGGCGCCGCCGAGCTGGCGGCGGAGCTGACCGACCTCGGCGTACGGGTCACCGTGGCCCGCTGCGACGTCACCGACCGGGCGCAGGTGGCCGACCTGCTGGCGGGCGTCCCCGGCGACGCCCCGGTGAGCGCCGTGCTGCACACCGCCGCCGTCCTCGACGACGGGATCGTGGACACCGCCACCCCGCAGCGCCTGGACACCGTCGCCGGGCCCAAGAGCCTCGCCGCCGTCCACCTGGACGAGCTGACCCGCGACCTGGACCTCGACGCCTTCGTGCTGTTCTCCTCGGTCGCCGGCACCACCGGCAACGCCGGGCAGGGCGCGTACGGGGCGGCGAACGCCTTCCTCGACGCCCTCGCCGAGCGGCGCCGGGCCGAGGGCCGGCCCGCCCTCTCGGTGGCCTGGGGCGCGTGGAGCGGCGCCGGCCTGCCCGCCGACAACGAACGCGCCCAGCAGCGGCTGCGCCGTGGCGGCATGGTCGGCATGGATCCCGACCTGGCCGTCGAGGCTCTCGCGCGGGCGCTGCGGCGCGGCGAGACCACCACCGTCATCGCCGACATCGACTGGACCCGGTTCGCCCCCGCGTTCACCCTGGTCCGGCCCAGCCCGCTGATCGGCGACCTCGCCGAGGTGCGGGAGGCCACCCGGCCGGACGCGCCGGAGACCGGCGCGGAGGAGACGGACGTACCGTCGGCGCTGGCCCGGCGGCTCGCCGGGCGCTCCCCGGCGGAGCGCTCGGCGGCGCTGCTGGAGCTGGTCCGCCAGTGCGCGGCGACCGCGCTCGGCTACGGCGCGGCCGACGACATCCCGGCCACCCGGCCCTTCCGCGACCTCGGCCTGGACTCGCTGACCGCCGTCGACATGCGCAACTTCCTGGCCACCGCCACCGACCTGCGGCTGCCCGCGACGCTCGCCTTCGACTACCCGAACCCGACCGTGCTCGCCGCGCACCTCGACGAACTGCTCACCGGGGTCGCGCCGGACGTCGCCGCTCCCGCCCCGGCCGCCCCGGCCGCGGACGACGAGCCGATCGCCATCGTGGCGATGAGCTGCCGGCTTCCCGGCGGGGCGGACAGCCCGGAGCAGCTGTGGCAGCTCCTCGCCGCCGGCGGCGACGCGATCGGCGAGTTCCCCACCGACCGGGGCTGGGACCTCGACCGGCTCTTCGACTCCGACCCGGAGAACGAGGGCACCAGCTACGCCCGGGAGGGCGGCTTCGTCGCCGGGGTCGCCGACTTCGACGCCGGTTTCTTCGGCATCAGCCCCCGCGAGGCCCTGGCCATGGACCCGCAGCAGCGGCTCCTGCTGGAGGCGTCCTGGGAGGCGATCGAGCGGGCCGGGATCGACCCGACCGCGCTGCGTGGCAGCCCCACCGGTGTCTTCGTCGGCACCAACTACCAGGACTACCGCAACCTGATGTACAGCGCCGAGGGCGCCGAGGGGCACCTGATGACCGGCAACGCCGGCAGCGTGCTCTCCGGCCGGGTGTCGTACACCCTCGGGCTGGAGGGGCCCGCCGTGTCGGTGGACACCGCCTGCTCCTCGTCGCTGGTCGCGCTGCACTGGGCCTGCCAGGCGCTGCGCCAGACGGAGTGCTCCCTCGCCCTCGTCGGCGGCGTCACCGTGATGTCCACCCCCGGCGTGTTCGTCGGCTTCAGCCGGCAGCGGGGGTTGGCCCCGGACAGCCGGGTCAAGGCGTTCGCCTCCGCCGCCGACGGCACGAGCTGGGGCGAGGGCCTCGGCGTGCTGCTGGTCGAGCGGCTGTCCGACGCCCGCCGCAACGGCCACCCCGTGCTCGCGGTGATCCGGGGCAGCGCCGTCAACCAGGACGGCGCGTCCAACGGCCTCACCGCGCCGAACGGGCCGTCGCAGCAGCGGGTGATCCGGCAGGCCCTCGCCAACGCCCGCCTCGCCGCCGCCGAGGTGGACGCCGTCGAGGCGCACGGCACCGGCACCCGGCTCGGCGACCCGATCGAGGCGCAGGCGCTGCTCGCCACGTACGGGCAGGACCGCCCGGCCGACCAGCCGCTGCTGCTCGGCTCGATCAAGTCCAACATCGGGCACACCCAGGCCGCCGCCGGGGTCGCCGGAGTCATCAAGATGGTGCTGGCCCTTCAGCACGGCTACCTGCCGCGGACCCTGCACGTCGACGAGCCGACCAACCAGGTGGACTGGACCGCCGGCGCGGTCGAGCTGCTCGACGAGGGCCGCCCGTGGCCGGTCACCGACCACCCGCGCCGGGCCGCCGTCTCCTCGTTCGGGATCAGCGGCACCAACGCGCACACCATCCTGGAGCAGGCTCCGGAGCCGTCCGTCGCGCAACAGCCGGCGGGGGACCCGGCCCGGTTGCCGGTGGTGCCCGTGCTGCTGTCGGGACGCACCGCGACCGGGCTGGCCGCCCAGGCAGCCCGCTGGGCCGAGCAGCTGACCGGGCCGCAGGCCCCGCCGACGGTCGACGTCGGCTGGTCCTCGGTGGTCTCCCGGGCCGCCCTGGAACACCGGGCCGTCGTCCTCGCCACCGACCCGTCCACGCTGGGCGACGGGCTGCGCGCCCTCGCCGCCGGGGAGGACTCGCCGCTGCTGGTCACCGGCGCGGCCGCTCCACGGCCGAAGGTGGCGTACCTGTTCTCCGGCCAGGGGGCCCAGCGGGCCGGGATGGGCCGCGAGCTGGCCGAGGCGTTCCCCGTCTTCGCCGCCGCGCTGGACGAGGTCTGCGCCGCCCTCGACCCGCACCTGCCCCGCCCGCTGAAGCCGGTGCTCTTCGCCGAGGCCGGCACCCCGGACGCGGAGCTGCTGGACCGGACCGAGTTCACCCAGCCGGCGCTCTTCGCCGTCGAGGTGGCGCTGTTCCGACTCCTCGAGGCGTGGGGCGTCCGCCCCGCCGCGGTCGCCGGGCACTCCATCGGCGAGTTCGCCGCCGCCCACGCCGCCGGGGTGCTCTCCCTGGCCGACGCCGCCGAGCTGGTCGCCGCCCGGGGCCGGCTGATGCAGGCGCTGCCGGCCGGCGGCGCGATGCTCGCCATCGCCGCCACCGAGGCCGAGGTGACCGCCGCGCTCGGCGACCGCGCCGACCGGGTCTCGGTCGCCGCCGTCAACGGCCCCGCCGCCGTGGTGGTGTCCGGGGCCGGCGACGCCGTCGAGGAATTCGCCGCCGAGTGGACCGCCCGGGGCGTACGGATCCGGCGGCTGACGGTCAGCCACGCGTTCCACAGTCCGCTGATGGACCCGGTGCTCGACGACCTCGCCGCCGTCGCCGGCCGGCTGCGGTACCAGGCCCCGACCATCCCGATGATCTCCACCGTCACCGGCGCGCCGGTCGACGCGACGGAGATCGGCACGCCGGAGTACTGGGTGCGGCACGCCCGCGACGCCGTGCGCTTCGCCGACGCCGTCGCGGCGCTGCGGGACCACCACGTCACCGGCTACGTCGAGATCGGCCCGGACGGGGTGCTGACCGCCCTGGCCCAGGCCGTCCTCGCCGACGGCGCCCCGACCGGCGGCCGGGCCCCGCTGGTCGTGCCCACCCTGCGCCGGGAGCGTCCCGAGGCGGCCACCCTGCTGCGGGCGGTCGCCGCGCTGCACACGCACGGTGTCCCGCCGGACTGGTCCGCCCTGTACGAGGGCACCGGCGCCCAGCGGGTCGACCTGCCCACGTACGCCTTCGACCGACAGCGCTACTGGCCGGAGCCGCCGCCGTGGGCCAGCCTGGCCGCCGAGGACGACCGCACCGAGGTCGAGCGCCGCTTCTGGGCGGCGGTCGAGGCCGAGGACCTCGACTCGCTGGCCCGCGATCTCGACGTGCGTCCCGACCAGCCGTTCCAGGCCGTGCTGCCGGCCCTGTCCGCGTGGCGGCGGCGTGGCCGGGAACGGTCCCTGGTGGACGGCAGCCGGTACCGGGTGCGCTGGGAGCCCGTCGCGGAGACCACGGCGGAGCAGGACGCCGGCCGCTGGCTGGTGCTGCTGCCCGCCGACCGGGCGGACGACCCGGACCTGCACTCCTGCACCTGGACCCTCGGCGGGGACGTGACCACCGTGGCCGTCGACACCGCCACCGGCCCCGACGAGCTCTGCGGTCGGCTCGCCGACGTCCTCACCGAGGCCCTCGGCGCGGCCGACGAGCCGTTGTCGATCCTCTCCTTCCTCGGCCTGGACGACGCCCCGCACGCCGAGCACCCGGCCCTGCCCCGTGGCCTCGCCGCCACCGTGCACCTGCTCCAGCAGCTGACCGACCTCGACGCCCGGGCCCGGCTCTGGTGCGTCACCCAGGGCGCGGTCGGGGTCGGCGACGGCGACGTCCCGGCCAACCCCCGGCAGGCGATGCTGTGGGGGCTGGGCCGGGTGGCGGCGCTGGAGCAGCCCGCCCGCTGGGCCGGGCTGGTCGACCTGCCCACCACCGTCGATCCCTGGACGGCGATGCGGCTCGGCGGCATCCTCACCGGCGGCGGCGCCGAGGACCAGCTCGCCGTCCGCGCGTCCGGCGTGCTGGTCCGGCGGCTCGTCCCGGCCGTCACCGCCGGGGAGCCCGAGCCGTGGCAGCCCCGCGGCACGGTGCTGATCACCGGCGGCACCGGCGCGCTCGGCGGGCACGTGGCCCGCTGGGTGGCCGGCGCCGGCGCGGAGCGGGTGGTGCTGACCAGCCGGCGGGGCACCGACACCCCGGGCGCGGCCGACCTGCTGGCCGAGCTGACCGGCCTCGGGGTGGACTGCCGGGTCGCCCGCTGCGACGCCGCCGACCGGGCCGCCATGGCCGCGCTCCTGGCCGACCTGCGGCGGGAGGGCCCGCCGCTGCGCGCGGTGGTACACGCCGCGGGGGTCAGCGAGGTGGTGCCGCTGGCCGACACCACCCTGGAGGACCTGGCGTACGTCATCGCCCCGAAGCTGTCGGGCGCCGAGCACCTCGACGAGTTGCTCGGCGACGCCGAGCTGGACGCGTTCGTGCTCTTCTCGTCCATCTCCGCGGTGTGGGGCAGCGGCGGGCAGGGCGCGTACGCGGCCGGCAACGCCTACCTGGACGCGCTCGCCGAGTGGCGGCGCGGCCGGGGCCTCGCGGCCACCTCCGTCGCCTGGGGCCCGTGGACCGAGTCGGGCATGTACACCGACGGCGCGGCGGAGCAGCTGCGCCGCCGCGGCCTGCGGGTGATGCCGCCGGGCGTGGCGATGGCCGGCCTGCGGCACGCCCTGGCGGCCGATGACACCTGCGTCACCGTCGCCGACGTCGACTGGGCCACCTTCCAACCGCTGTTCACCGCGCTGCGGCCCAGCCCGCTGCTGGGCGACCTGCCCGCCGTGCGCGCGCTGGCCGCCACCCCGGCCGACGCGCCGGACGTGCCGGCGCCCGCCGGCCCGGACCTGCTCGCCGGGTTGCGGGCGCTGCCGGGCGACGAACGACGGGCCGCGCTGCTGGAGATGGTGCGGGTCGACGCGGCGAAGGTGCTCGGCCACACGTCAGGCGACGTGATCGAGACCGACCGGGGCTTCCTGGACCTCGGCTTCGACTCGCTCACCGCCGTGGAGCTGCGCAACCTGCTCACCGCGGCGACCGGGCGCGACCTGCCCACCACGGTCGTCTTCGACTACCCGACGCCGGCCGGCCTCGCCGACCACCTGTACGAGGAGCTCTTCCCCGACACCGACTCCGAGGCCGGCGACGGCGGCGACGAGGAGACGGTCCGTCGGGCCCTCGCCGCGATCCCGCTGGACGAGCTGCGCCAGGCGGGCCTGCTCGACCAGCTGCTCCAGCTGGCCCGTACGAGCGCCGGCCCGGTGGCCGTGGCGCCCGCCGCCCCGGCCGCGCCGGAGGCCCAGATCCACGAACTCGACGTCGCCGGCCTGGTCCGGATGGCCCTGGAAGGGTCCGACTCGTGACCCGGCCCGCCCTGAGGAGCCCCCGATGAGTGTGTCCCTGGACGAGGTCGTCAGCGCGCTGCGCGCGTCCCTGCTCGACAACCAGAAGCTCAAGCAGCAGAACCAGCAGCTCACCGCCGCGCTCGGCGAGCCGGTGGCGATCATCGGGATGAGCTGCCGGTTCCCCGGTGGCGTCGGGTCGCCGGAGCAGCTGTGGGACCTCGTCGCCGCCGGCGCCGACGCGATGTCGGCGTTCCCCGACGACCGGGGCTGGGACCTGGGCGCGCTCTACGACACCGACCCCGACAGCCGGGGCACGTCGTACGTGCGGGAGGGCGGCTTCCTCTACTCCGCCGGGGACTTCGATCCCGCCTTCTTCGGCATCAGCCCCCGTGAGGCGCTCGCCATGGACCCGCAGCAGCGGCTGCTGCTGGAGGCCGCCTGGGAGGCGTTCGAGCGGGCCGGCATCGACCCGACCACGCTGCGCGGCGCGCCCACCGGCGTGTACGCGGCGACCAGCAGCCAGGGCGACTACGCCGCGCTGCTCTCCGGCGTCAGCGGCGGCGTCGAGGGCTACCTCGGCACCGGCAGCGCGGCCGCCGTGGCCAGCGGCCGGATCTCGTACGCCCTGGGGCTGGAGGGGCCGGCGGTCACCGTGGACACCGCCTGCTCCTCGTCCCTGGTCGCGCTGCACCTCGCCTGTCAGGCGCTGCGGCTGGGGGAGTGCACGCTGGCGCTGGCCGGCGGGGTGTCGGTGATGGCCACCCCGACGGTCTTCGTCGAGTTCTCCCGGCAGCGCGGGCTGTCCACCGACGGCCGGTGCAAGTCGTTCGCCGCCGCCGCCGACGGCACCGGCTGGTCCGAGGGGGTGGGCATGCTGCTGGTCGAGCGGCTCTCCGACGCCCGCCGCAACGGCCACCCCGTCCTCGCCGTGGTGCGGGGCAGCGCCGTCAACCAGGACGGGGCCAGCAGCGGGCTGACCGCCCCCAACGGCCCCGCCCAGCGTCGGGTGATCCGGCAGGCTCTGGCCAACGCCGGGCTGACCGCCGACCAGGTCGACGTGGTGGAGGCGCACGGTACGGGCACCACCCTCGGCGACCCGATCGAGGCGCAGGCGCTGATCGCCACGTACGGGCGGGACCGGCCGGCGGGCCGGCCGCTGTGGCTGGGGTCGATCAAGTCGAACATCGGGCACACCCAGGCCGCCGCTGGCGTGGCCGGGGTGATGAAGATGGTCCTCGCCATGCGGCACGGGGTGCTGCCGCCGACCCTGCACGTGGACGAGCCCACCCCGCACGTCGACTGGTCCGCCGGGGCGGTGTCCCTGCTGACCGGGGCGCAGCCCTGGCCGGACACCGGGCAGCCGCGCCGGGCCGGCGTCTCCGCGTTCGGGATCAGCGGCACCAACGCGCACGTCATCATCGAGCAGGCCGCCGAGGCGGACGCGGTCGCCGCCCGGCCGGCCGGTACGCCCGCCCCGCCGACCCCCTGGATCGTCTCCGCCCGGTCCGCGCCGGCCCTGGCCGGGCAGGCCCGCCGGCTGCTGGACCACCTGGCCGCCCACCCCGACCTGACCCCCGCCGACGTGGCGTACTCGCTGGTCACCACCCGGGCGGCGCTGCCGCACCGGGCCGCGGTGACCGGCGACGACCGGGACGCCCTGCTGGCCGGCCTGCGCGCCGTCGCCGAGGACCGGCCCGCCCCCGGCGTGGTGCGCGGGGTGGCCCGCCCGGCCGGCAAGCTCGCCTTCCTCTTCACCGGCCAGGGCGCGCAGCGCCCCGGCATGGGCGCCGACCTGCACCGCCGGTTCCCCGTGTTCGCCGCCGCCTTCGACGAGGTGGCCGGGGAGCTGGATCGGCACCTGAGCCGCCCGCTGCGGGAGGTGGTCTTCGCCCGCCCCGGCTCGCCCGAGGCGGAGCTGCTGGACCGCACCGAGTTCACCCAGCCGGCGCTGTTCGCGTACGAGGTGGCCGCCTACCGGCTGGTCACCGCGTGGGGTCTGCGCCCGCAGCAGCTGCTCGGACACTCGGTCGGCGGGCTGGCCGCGGCGCACGTGGCCGGCGTGCTGTCGCTGGCCGACGCGGCGACCCTGGTGGCCGCCCGGGGTCGGCTCATGCAGGCGCTGCCGGCCGGCGGGGCGATGCTGGCGGTCCGGGCGTCCGAGGCCGAGGTGGCCCCGCTGCTCGACGACCGGGTGGCGCTGGCCGCCGTGAACGGTCCCGCCTCCGTGGTGCTCTCCGGCGACGAGGACGCCGTGCTCGCGGCCGGGGAGCGGCTCGCCGCCCGGGGCCTGCGGACCCGCCGGCTGCGGGTCAGCCACGCCTTCCACTCCGCGCGGATGGACGCGGTGCTGGCCGACTTCCGGGTGGTGGCCGAGAAGGTCACCTGGCACCCGCCGACCCTGCCGGTCGTCTCCGACCGCACCGGCGCGCCGCTCACCGCCGCCCAGGCCACCGACCCGGGCTACTGGGTCGACCACCTCCGGGACACCGTCCGCTTCCACGACGGCGTCGCCACCCTGGCCGCCGCCGGGGCGGCGACCTTCCTGGAACTCGGCCCCGACGGGGCGCTGACCGCGATGGCCCGGGAGTGCCTGCCCGACGCCGACGCGGCGGCCTTCGTCTCGCTGGGCCGCCGCGACCAGCCGGAGCCGGCCGCCCTCCTCGCCGCGCTCGCCGCCGTCGACCTGCGGGGAGCCGGCGTGGACTGGCCGGCCCTCTTCGCCGGCACCGATACCGCCCGGGTCGAGCTGCCCACCTACGCCTTCCACCACGAGCGGTACTGGCCGGACCCGCCCGTCCTCGACCTCACCCGGCCCGCCGCCGCCAGCCAGGACGAGGAGTTCTGGGCCGCCGTGGAGCAGGAGCGGCCCGCCGCCCTGGCCGCCGCGCTCGGCCTGGACGCCGACGGGCAGGACGCGCTGACCACGCTGCTGCCGGCCCTCGCGGCCTACCGGGACGGCCGGCGTCGCCGGTCCGCACTCGACGGCCTGCGGTACCGCACCGGCTGGGTGCGCGTCGACGCGCCGTCCGTCGGCGTCGGCGCGACCCGCGACTGCCTGGTGGTGGCCCGGACGGAGACCGGCGCCCCGGCGCTGCTGGCCGCCCTGCGCGCCGAGGGGCTCGACCCGGTGCTCGTCACCGTTGGCGACGACCCGGGCGAGGTCGCCCGGGCGCTGCCCGCCGGGTCCGCGCCGTCGCTCGTGGTCTCGCTGCTGGCGGCGGGGGAGCGGGCCGGGGGGACCGCCGCGCTGGCCGGCACCGCCGCGCTGGTCCGGGCCCTCGGCGACGCCGGGAGCGGCACGCCGGTGTGGACCGTGACCCGGGGCGCGGTCGCCGTCGGCGCGGACGATCCCGCGCCCGACGTCGCCGGGGCGTACGTCTGGGGTCTGGGCCGGGTGCTGGCGTTGGAACAACCGCGCCTGTGGGGCGGGCTGGTCGACCTGCCGGCGGACCCGGACGACGCCGCCCTCGCGGCGCTCGCCCGCCTCGTCGCGGCCGACGGCGACGAGGACCAGCTCGCGGTCCGCTCCGGCGGGGTGTACGCGCGGCGGCTGTCCCGCGCCCCCGCCGCCCCGGCCGCCGACGAGGGCTGGCGGCCCCGCGGCGCGGTCCTGGTGCACGGCGCGGCGGGGGTGCGTGCCCCGCACCTGCTGCGGTGGCTCGTCGACCGCGGCGCGACCCACCTCGTCCTCGCCGGCCCCGCGGCCCCCGCCGGGCTGACCGGGCCGGGCGTCGCCGTCACCGCCGTCGACGACCCCGACCGGCTGCCGGAGGTGCTGGACCGGCTGGCCGCCGACGGCACCGCGGTCCGCACCGTCCTGCACGTCGCCGACTCCGACGGGGCCGGCGAGCCGGTCGCGGCCCTGCACCCGAGCGACCTGGCCGGCGCCGTGGCCGCCCGCGCCGCCGCCGTGGCGCAGCTCGACCGGGCCTGTGCCGACCGGCCGGTGGACGAGTTCGTCGTCTTCGCCTCCACCGCCGCCGTCTGGGGAGGTGGGGGCGCGGCGGTCGCCGCCGCCGCCGGCGCCGGACTGGAGGCGCTGGCCGCGCGCCGCCGCGCCGCCGGCCGGCCGGCCACCGTCGTCGCCTGGGTGCCCTGGGCGGACGAGGTCAGCGACCCGGCGCAGCTGCGCCGCCGCGGGGTCCGCCCGCTCGCCCCCGACCTGGCCGTCGCCGCGCTCCAGCAGGCGATGGGCGGCGGCGACGACCACATCGCGGTCGCGGACCTGGACTGGCCCGCGTTCGTGCCGGCCTTCACCGCCGTACGGCCCGCTCCGCTGCTGCGCGGGGTACCCGAAGCGACGGCCGGCGCCGGACGGGACACCCGACCCGACGGCGAGGTGGCCGACCCGGCGCGGGTGCTGCGCGACCGGCTGGCCGGCACCCCCGCCGCCGAGCGGCACCGGATCCTGCTGGACCTGGTCCGGGCGCGCGTGGCCACGGTGCTCGGGCACGCCTCGCCCGGGGCGGTCGAGGCCGACCGGGACTTCCTGGAGCTGGGCTTCGACTCGCTGACCGCGTTGGAGCTGCGGGACGCGCTGCGCCACGAGACCGGGGCGGAGCTGTCGGCCACGCTGCTCTTCGACCACCCCACCCCGACGGCGCTGGCCCGCCACCTGCTCACCCAGCTCGTCGACGGCGGGGCCGACGGCGACGCCGACGCGGCCGGGGCGGCCCCGGACCCCGGGGCGCCCGTGCCCGGCAGCGCCGGCGGCGGGCTGCTCGGCGGGCTGTTCAACCAGCCCAAGGCGCGCGAGGATCCCGCCGGGTACGCCGAGCTCCTGGTCAAGCTCGCCCAGTTCCGGCCCAGCTTCAGCGAACCGGCGCAGCTCACCCGACCGGCGGGCATCCTCCGGCTGGCCGGCGGCGGCGCCGGCGCGCCACTGGTCTGCTGCTGCACCATGTCGCTGCTCTCCGGAGCCCACGAGTACGCCCGGCTGGCCGCCGGTTTCCGCGGCGTGCGGGACGTGTGGGCCCTGCCCAACCCCGGCTTCGGCGTGGGCGAGGAGCTGCCCGCCGACCTCGACGCCCTGCTGCGGGTGCACGCCGACACGGTGCTGCGTGCCGTCGGCGCCGGCCCGTTCGTGCTCGCCGGTCACTCCGGCGGCGCGATGGTCGCCAACCTGCTCGCCGGCGAGCTGGAACGCCAGGGCCGGTCGCCGGCCGCCGTCGTGCTGATGGACACCTACCCGGCGAACAGCGAGGTGCTGGGCCGGTGGGTGCCGCAGCTGCTCGACGGGATGATCGACCGGGACAGCGCGTACACGCCGATGGACGACTGGCGGACGACCGCCTGGGCGGGCTACCTGCCGCTGTTCATGGAGTGGCAGCCCGCCCCGATGGCGGCGTCGACCCTGCTGGTGCGGGCCAGCGAGCCGCTGGGGGAGTGGGACGGCGAGGAGGACGGCTGGCGGTCCAGCTGGCCGTACCCGCACGAGGCGGTGGACGCGGCCGGCGACCACTTCAGCATGGTCGCCGACCGGGGGCCGGAGCTCGCCGGCACGGTGCAGCGGTGGCTGGCCGCGCGGGGCCTGTGACCGGTGCCGCCCCTGGCGTGCCCCTAGCGCCCCCTATCGGCGCACGTACATCTATCGGACCGACGTTCCAGGACGGAGCATGACGACGTGGACGAGGCAGTGGTGGTCACGGAGCTGGTCAAGCGGTACCAGCCCAACATGCCACCGGCGGTGGACGGACTGAGTTTCTCCGTCGGCGCCGGTGAGGTCTTCGGCCTGCTCGGGCCGAACGGTGCGGGCAAGACGACGACGATCGGGGTGCTGACCACGCGGGTGCGGGCCACGTCGGGCCGCGCCCAGGTGTGCGGCGCGGACGTGATCGGCGCGCCCGCTGTCGCGCGGCAGCTGCTGGCGGTCGTACCGCAGCGGGTGAACCTGGACCGGGCGCTGACCGTCCGGCAGAACCTGCTGTTCCACGCGGCGTACCACCGGGTGCCCCGGGCGGAACGCATCCGGCGGGCGGACGAGCTGCTGGAGCAGATGGGGCTCAAGGAATTCGCGAACCACCGTACCGACTTCCTGTCCGGCGGCCTCGCCCAGCGCACGATGATCGCCCGGGCGCTGATGCACTCGCCCCGGGTGCTCTTCCTCGACGAGCCGTCCGCGGGCCTGGACCCGCAGTCCCGGCTCTTCGTGCACGACCGGATCGCCGAGCTGAAGCGGGCCGGGGTGACCGTGGTGGTCACCACGCACGACATGGACGAGGCGGAGAAGCTCTGTGACCGCGTCGGCATCGTCGACCACGGCAAGCTGCTCACCCTGGACACCCCGTCCGCGCTGACCCGTACGCTGCCGGGCAGCAGTACCCTGACCCTCGTCGTGACCCCCGGCGCCCCCGCCGAGGAGGTGCGGGCCGCGCTCGGCGCGATCCCGGACGTGGAGCAGGTGGAGCACTTCAAGGTGACCGCCCCGGTGCCCGCCGCCGCGCCGGGGTTCCCCGGCATGCCACCGATGCCGATGCCCGCGCCGGCCCCCGACGCGCCCGCCGATCCGGACGCCCCGCTCTCCTTCCGGGTCTACACCAGCACCCAGCCGGCCAACGCCATCCCGATGGCGATGAAGATCCTCGCCGACCTGGGCTGCGAGGTCCGTGACCTCAACATCGGCCAGCCGAGCCTGGAAGACGTCTTCATCCACCTGACCGGAAGGGAACTTCGGTGAGCGTCGCCGCCCCCGCCACCCCGTCCGCGCCTCCGGCCTCGCCGCCGCCGGTGCGCGCGCTGGACCAGTTCGCCACGTTCCGGGCGGTGCTCTCGCGGGACCTGTTCGTCACCGGCCGGGAACTGGTCGGCTTCCTGCTCCAGGTCTTCATCCAGCCGCTGTTCATGCTGCTGATCTTCGGCAAGGTGCTCGGCGACCTGGGCTACGCCAGCGACGACTTCGCCAACGTGCTGCTGCCCGGCGTCATCGCGCTGAACGCCTTCCTGATCGGGCTGGAGAACACCGCGCTGCCGATGATGATGGACTTCTCCTTCACCCGGGAGATCGAGGACCGCCTCCTGTCGCCCATGGCGATTCCGCTGGTGGCCCTGGAGAAGATCGTCTTCGGCGGCATCCGCGGGACGATCGCCGGCGTGGTGCTGATCCCGGTCGGCATGCTCATGCTCGGTGTCACCTGGCCCTGGGCGCTCGTTGTCAAGGTGATCGGGGTGCTGGTGGTCGGCGCGCTGGTCGGTGCGGCGGTCGGCCTCGCCTTCGGCACGCTGGTGCCGACGCAGCACATCCAGATCATGTTCACCGTGGTGATGACCCCGCTGATGTTCACCGGCGCGACCCAGTTCCCGCTGCTCGGCCTGGACGGGCTGCGCTGGTACCAGGTGATCTGCGCGCTCAACCCGCTCACCTACATCAGCGAGGCGACCAGGGCGCTGGTCGCCCCGCCGGGGGTCGAGTCCGTGCCGCTCTGGATCTGCATGACCGTGCTCGCCGGCGTCTTCGTGATGTTCTCGCTGATCGGCATGCGCGGCTTCATGCGCCGCGCGATGGACTAGGCGTCCGGGCCGCCGCCGACCCGGCGGTGACCGCGGACGCGCACAGAGACCTCCGGGTGAGGTGGGACTTGCCGGTTCCACCTCACCCGGAGGTCTTCGTGTGCCACGTCGTCGCGGCCCCCGCCAGCAGCACCTCCTGCCGCCCGCGCGGCGGCTGCCGGGGCCGACGCTGCGGGTGGCGGCGTGGCTGCCCACGCACCGCGCGTGCCGGTCACCCGCACGTGCGGGTCATCGTCGGCCGCGGCGCCGTCGACGCCGTCCACGTCGGCGCGCCGTAGCTGGCGATGCCGTTCCGGCGGGGCTGCCAGCCGGCGCGGCGCGTCGCACCGTCGGGGCCGTCGCCACCGGGCGCCGTACGCGCGGAAGGGGGCGCCCCGCTCCTCCGCGCGGCGCCCCCTTCCGCGTACGTCAGGACGCGGCGCCCTGCGTCTCCTCGGTCAGCCCCTCCGCGTACGCGACGAGCCGGGACGGCAGGTCGGTGCGCCGCTTCACGTCCAGCTTGCGGTAGACCCGGGTCAGGTGCTGCTCGACGGTGCTCACCGTGATGAACAGCTTGCTGGAGATCTGCCGGTTGGTGTGCCCCTGGGCGGCCAGCGCGGCCACCCGGCGCTCGGCGTCGCTCAGCCCGTCGTCGGGTTCCTGCATCTCGGCGGCGCTCGGGTACGCCGGCAGCCCGCTGCCCGGCTCGCGCCGGATCAGGCGCTGGGCGAGCACCGACGCGCCGCAGTCCTGGGCCAGCTGGTAGGCCCGGCGGACGAGCAGCCGGGCGCGGGCGGAGTCCCCGGCCCGTTGCAGCGTCTGGCCGGTGTCGCCGAGGGCGCGCACGAGCTCCAGCCGGTCGCCGCTGGCCTGCAGCAGGCTGACCGCCTCGGAGAGCAGCTTGCGCCGATGGTCCTGGGCGGCGGTGGTGGCGAGCAGCCGCAGCGTCCGGCCCCGGGTCCGGTCGTCGACCCCGTGCGGCACCCGCAACTGCTCCTGGAGGAGTTGCGTGGCCTGCGTCTTGTTGCCGATGCTGAGCTGCACCCGGGCCAGCTCCAGCCGCCACGGCACCAGCCCGGCCGCGTCGATGCCCCAGGCGCGCATCAGCTCGCCGCACCGCCGCAGGTCGGTGATCGCGGCGTGGGGCCGGCGTACGGCCAGGTGGTGCCGCGCGCGGGCGGCCAGGTAGTGCAGGCCCAGCGGGGTGCGGAACATGCCGGGCGGCACCGGGTGGGCGAGCCAGCGGTCCGCCTCGGACAACCGGACCGCCTCGGTGGCGCAGGCGACCAGTGTGGCCAGCGGACCCGCGACCGCCACTCCCCAGGCCGGAGCGGGGATGTCCGCCAGCGCGGTCCGGGCGTGGTGCTCGGCGCCGGGCAGGTCGCCGACGCGCAGCGCCGCCTCCGCCCGGACCGCCCGGATGACGGCCCGCCACACCGGGGCGTGCCGCGCGGCGGGCCGGTCGAGCAGCACGTCCCCCCACGCGGCGGCGCGGTCGGACCGGCCCGACCAGAGCAGTGCCAGCAGGGGAGCGGTCAGCAGACCCAGCGAGCCGTCGTCGGTGTGGTGACGCTGGAGGAGCTGCTCGGCGGTCGCGACGGTGTCGTTCTCCGCCGCCGGCGTCAGCGCGGCGTGGAGCACCGTCACGGCCTGCAGGAGCGGGCTGATCGTGGTCGGCGCGCTCGCCGCCCGGCTCCAGGTGCTCGGGGTCTCCCGCACGGTGGCCAGATGATCCGGGTGGGAGAGGGCCACCAGCAGCTGCATCATCCGCAGCCGCGCGGCGGCCCCGGCCGAGCCGGGCTGCTCCTCGGCGGAGAAGGCGCTGACGGCCTCGGTGGCCTCCTCCGCCCTGCCCTGCCAGAGCAGGTACGGCACGGCGGACAGGCCCGCGTCGGTCGACCACCCGGCAGCCCGTGCCGTCTCCACCAGCTCGGTGAGCTGCCCGTTCACGGCCAGCGGGTTGACCTGCCAGCGCGCGTTCACCAGCATCTCGGTGGTGGCGGTCCGCTGTCGCTCGTCCACGCACGCGCGGGAGACCAGGCGCAGGCAGGCGGCGGCCACGTCGGGCCGGCCCGACGCCAGGGCGTGTCCGGCGGCGTCCTGGAGCACCGGCACCACCCAGGGCGCGTCCGCCCAGCCGGCGGCCACCAGGTGTTCGGCGACCGCGCTCGGCTCGGCGCCGTGGTCGTGCAGGACCTCGGCCGCCCGCTGGTGCAGGCTCCGCCGCTCGTCGGGGGACATGTCGGCGAGGATCGAGTGCAGGATGCGCGGGTGGCGCAGCTGGTCGGCTTCCATCAGACCCGAGGTGCGCAGCACCCGCACCGCCGGGGCCGTGGATTCGGGCACCACGTCGAGGAGGTGACCGAGCAGTTCGGTCGGCGCCGGCCGGTTCAGTACGGCCAGTGCCTGCGCCACCCGGCGCACCCCCGGCTCGTGCCGGTAGAGGCAGCCGAGCACGGCCTGGTCGAACGCGTCGCCGACGGCCGGGCAGGCCTCGTCGCCCGGCTCGCCGCTGGCCCGCTCCTCGAGCAGCGCCCGGGTGAGCAGCGGGTTGCCCCCGGTCATGTCCACGCAGCGTGCCGCCGCCTCGCGGGCGTCGGCCGTCCCGCCGTCCCCGTCGATCAGCCGGGCCACGGCGTCCACGGTCAGCGGCGGCAGGGCGATCCGCGAGAAGTGCGGCTGGCTGAGCAACTCGGCGCGGAACAGCGGGTGCGGCGGGCGCAGCGTCGACGCCTCGGCGAGCACGACCATGATCCGGGCGTGGCGCAGCCGGCGGGTCACGTAGAGGAGGCAGTGCAGCGAGGCCGGGTCCGCGTGGTGCACGTCGTCGATGGCCAGGACCAGCGGTCCGGTGCCGGCCAGGTCGAGCAGGGTGGCGAAGAGGCCGTGCAGCAGCGGAGCCCAGGCCCGGTCACCCTCGGTGGCCTCGCCGCCGGGCTCGGGCAGGGGCGCGGTGGTGGCGTCCCGCAGCAGGTCTTCCACCCGGGCCGCCGCCTCGGGCGCGAGCCGGGCACTGTGGAACAACTGCCCGATCACTCCCAGGTGGAGCCCTCGCTCGGCGCGGGAGCCGGCGGCGCTCATCACCTGCCCGCCGGTGGCGGCCGCCCACTCGCTGAACGCCTCCAGCAAACTCGTCTTCCCGCTGCCGACGGCGCCGGTGACCAGCGCGACGTGTCCTCGTTGCTGCTCCTCGCACGCGCGGAACGCCCGTTGGAGACGGGTCGTCTGCTCCTCCTGCTGCACCAGCACCACGTGTCAGCCCTCCTCGTACGCGGCGCGGAACCGGAACCCCGGTGTCGCCGACGCCGCCCCCCCTTGCCGGACAGCCGCCCCTCCGCCGCGCCTACCGGGGTAGGGGTGGAGCGCACCGGGCCGCCATGCCGGGTGGACCTGGAAATTCTTCGCCGGACCGTGCCGTCGACCGGACAGTCCGTGCGCTCAGGCGAGTCTGGCATCGGGGGGGTTGTGCGACAACGGGCGTGAGACCCCATGGTTTCGCGCACAAACCTGCGGAGTTGGTGGGGCGTTAGGGGTTGCGCGAATCGCGACAAGGGGTGTCGAGATTGGCCGGACGCCCGGGAATGACGACACGATGAACGACGGGTGTCGGCGCTACGCCCCGACGGTGTCATACCGCGGCCCCGGGCGCTGCCCCGCCCGGCGGAGTGTGACCGGGCGAACAGCGGCCCACGCGGGGACGGACGGACGCCGACCCCGGGCGCTCCGCGGGGACGGACGGACGCCGACCCCGGGCGCTCCGCGGGGACGGACGGACGCCGACCCCGGGCGCTCCGCGGGGGCGCGGGCAGGGCCCGGGGAAGCACCACGGAGCCCGGCCGGTCGGCGGCCCGTGACGGTCAGCGCCTCCGGGGCCGGTCGGCGGCCGACGACGGTCGGTGGGAGCGGGGGTCGGCGGGGCGGCCGGTGAAGGTCAGCGGGACCGGGTGCCGGGGGGACGGCCTGCCTGGTCGCCCGGACCCGGCGCCGGGGGGTCCAGCAGGGTCGCGCCGGGCCGGTGCAGCCGCAGCCGGGCGGCCAGCTCGCTGCGCGAGTTGACGTCCAGCTTCCGGTAGATCCGGGTCAGCCGCTGTTCGATCGCGCTGACCGTCAGGAACAGCCTCTCGGCGATCTCCCGGTTGGTGTGGCCCTGGGCGGCGAGGGTGGCCACCTGGGACTCCGCGTCGTTGAGCCCGTCGACCACGACGGCCGTCTCGAGGCGTTCCTCGGCGGATCCGGCGCCGGACCCGGCGGTCGGAGTGCTGGGCCGCAGCAGCGGGATGCCGCACTCCTCGGCGAGGGCCCGGGCCGCCCGTGCCGCGACGCGGGCCTCCCGCCGGTCACCGGCCTGCTGGTACGCGTGACCGAGGTCGGTCAGGTTGTGCGCCAGCTCCATCCGGTCACCGCACTGCCGCAGCAGCCGGACGGCACTGCGCAGGTGGGTGATCCGGTCCGGCCCGTCCTCCGCGGCCGCCAGCACGCGCAGGGCGGCGGCCCGGTATCGCAGCTGGACGGGCCGCAGCCGGGCCAACTCCTCCCGGACCAGCTTCCTGGCCTGCTGGCGGCGGCCCATCCGCAGCAACGCCCGCGCCGACTCCGTCCGCCACGGGACGAGACCCGAGAAGTCCAGCCGCCAGGAGGTCATCAGCTGCCCGCAGAGCTGGAAGTCGGCCAGCGCGGCCTCGGGGCTTCCGGCGGCGAGCGCGTGCACCCCGCGGGCGTGCAGGTAGTGCAGCCCGACCGGGGTCTCGAACATCGCCGGCGGGACCGGCACCTGGAGGCAGGCCGCCGCCGCGTCGAGCTCGTTCATGAAGGTGAGGGCCCGCAGGCGGACGGCGAGCGGCATCCCGATCACCACTCCCCAGCCCTTCAGCGAGAGCTGGCCCAGCGCCTCGTCGGCCAGCTTCTCGGCCCTGGGCAGGTCACCGAGCCGGCCGCTGATGGACGCCCGGAGGGCCGCGAGCGTCGCCGAGGGGCTGGGATAGCGCGGGGCGGCCGGGTTGCGGGCCAGCCGCTCGCACCAGCCATTGGCCAGGTCCAGTCGGTCGGCGTAGATCATGGCGATGATGGCGCAGACGCTGGTCCACATGCTGGGCTCGTCGTCCAGCCCGGCGGTGGACAGCGCCCGCTCGGCCTGCTCGACAGAGGCGGCGTCACCGCGTTCGAGCACGGCGGACATCAGGGTGGCCCCCTCGAGCCCTCGCTTGACCTTGGCCAGGATGAGCGGGTTCCGGAGGGTGGTGGTCGGCGCGGGCCGGTCGACCATCACCCCGGGATAGAGGGTGGCCATCCAGCCGGTGGTGACGAGCAGTTCGGCGGCGGACCGCGGATCCGCGCTGTCGGCCCGCCGGCCGAGGTGCTGGACGAGCTCGACCGCCTTGTCGATCTCACCGTGCCAGAGCAGGTACTGGATCGGCCCCGCCGCCTGCTGGCTGCCCAGGTGACCGGCGCGCACGGCGGTGGCGACGCCGATCAGGTGGGGGACCGCCGCCTGCGGGTCGAGCCGCCACTCGGCGCGGGCCAGCGCGGAGCGGATCAGCGCCCGCAGGCAGTCGCCGGCGGACCCTCGGTTCGCCCGGCGCAGATACCGCAGGGCGGCCTCCACCTCGCCGTCGAGCAACGCCTGCTCGCCGGCGTCCAGCAGGGTCTGCGCCATCCAGGGCTCGGCCAGCTCGTCCACCTTGACCAGGTGCGGGGCGATCCGTGCCGGCGGCGCGCCGTCGTCGTGCAGCAGGCAGGCCGCCTCCAGGTGCAGCCGGGCGCGTTCCTCGGCGGTCATGCCGTCGAGCACCGCCTGGCCCACCGCCGGATGGCGCAACCCTTCCTCGACGATCAGGCCCGCGCTGGTCGAGCCGTCGATCGCGCCCAGCGCGGCCCGCGACCGCACGTCGACGAGGTGGTGCAGCAGGTTGCCGTGCAGGGGGTCGCCGGTCACGGCGAGCACCCGGGCGGTGTTGAGCACCAGGTGGTCGCAGCGGTAGAGGCAGCTCAGCACGGCTTCGCGGAACGACTCCCCGGCGACCGGGTGGTCCGCGGGCCGGGCCGAGGCGGCCTGGTCGTCGGCGAGCGCCTGCACCAGCAGCGGATTGCCGCCGGTGATCCGGTGGCTCTCCGCGGCGATGGTCCGGGCGACCGGGACACCGAGGCGGTGGGCGAGCACCTGGAACGTCCCCTCGGCGGTGAGCAGCGGGAGCCGGATGCGGTGCAGTCGCGCGGGTTGCAGCAGTTCGGCGTAGACCTCGGGGCGCCACGGCCTGGTCCTCGGCGCCTCGGTCAGCAGGATCAGCACGGGTAGCCCGGCGATCCGCCGGGCCACGTAGTCGAGGCACCGAAGCGACGGCACGTCGGCGTGGTGGACGTCGTCGACCGCGATGACCAGCGGTCCCTGCGTGGTCAGTTCGAGCAGGGCACCGCCGATCGCGGCGGTGGTCCGGGCCGTGTCCCCGTGCTCCGCGTCGTCGGCGTCGGCCCAGGCGAGGGCGCCCGCGTCCAGCAGCCGTCCGACGCGGGCCCGGTCGTCCGGGCTCAACGAGGCCGCCCGGACGAGCTGGCGGACGACCTCGAGGGGGACGGTGCGTTCGGCGCGGGAGGCGCTGGCGCCGAGGATGCGCGCGCCGGCCTCGCCGGCCCGGCGGGCGAAGGTCTGCACCAGCGCGGTCTTGCCGGAGCCCACCGGGCCGGTCAGCACGGTCACCGTTCGCCCCGTGGGGGTGCCGCCGGTGGCGATCAGCTCCGCGAGCCGGCGCTCCAGCAGGTCGAGCTGGCACGACCGCTCGGTCAGCTCCATCGACGCGGCCCCCGGGGGAGCGGGCGGCCCGCGGTCACCGGGCGCGCCGCCTGCCCTGCGCGGCCCTGGGGCTCGACGAAATCGGAGACCGGCAATTCTTTACCCATTCCAATATTGGTAAATATAGACCATCATCGAGGAAGGCTGGAGCGTCGTCGACCGACTTGGCGCATGCTGGCTGGCGAGTGGCGCGCCTCACCGGTGTCGGCGATAATTCCCCAGCCCATCCGGGCCGGTCTCCCCCTATCGACCGCTGTGATGGTGGGAAGTATGGCAGTTCGGCAATTGGGCGGCAAGCCGAGGTTTGTAAAGGATGGGCAAACACCGCTTCGGTGCCGTCACATGCGTGCGCGGCGTTCGGCGGACGATTGACAGCAGAAAGTCGCCGATCCGTCTCGTAACGTGACCGAGTGCCGCGGCGGCCCGCGGGCCGCCTTTTGTGCGCCGTCGGCCGTTGGGGTCCGGCCCTGTGTCGCGCGTGCGCGACCGCCCGCCGAACCCGCGGGGCGCGACGACGTCGCCCGGTCCGGCTCGACCCGGCCGCTGCCGTCGCCCGGTCCGGGAATCCCACCTGGCCGGGGTTCCGCCGGGAGGCGCGGTCCAAGGGTCGTCACCGGCCCCGTACGTACAGCTCAACCCGTTGCCGGGGCTGCGGAGGCGCCCGGCCCCGGTGCCGCCTGCCCCGCCGGTGCCCACGCCGCCGCCCGGCGGCGCCCGTCGGTCCGGCCGCCGGGACCGGCGAGTTCGCCGGGTCCGCCCAAAGGCGTGGGTCTCGGGTTACTTTCCGGTTGTTCACGAGGGATTTCTGTTTACGGCCGTAATGCGTTCGCTGTGCGACGGCGTCCCGCTTCCACCGACGTGCGGGGCGGGGTGAACGGCGCTTCCCGGTATGACTCGTCCGTACGCGCCCGATTCGGACGTTTGGGAATATTGAACAGCTATGTCGTTAAAAATGAATTATGCGCTCAGTGGCCCCTCGGGTGGGTGCCGGCGGGGGCGGCGCCGTCGACGATAATTGCGTTGGCCCGGTTGGTCGATATTGATTCCCGCAATCAATCCGAGGCCGGTCGGAAATTCGTCGCCAGCTCGAAGCGATTGTTCGCGACCGCATGGCCGGACGCAGTTTTCTCCACAGTGTCGTGCGGAAATTCGGGCCGCCGGGCCAGCCGCCGCCGGGGTTGTGGTGGCATCGCGTCCTACCTGGCCTGCCGCGCCCGGGGCAGGGGATCCGGCCGGCCGGCTAGGGGTTGTGCCGGACCTGGCCGCAGCCTAATTTCGGGGCACCCGCGTTCATGGGCGGGATGGCCGGATATGGGGCTGCCCGAGCCCCATGATGTGAAGGGTCCTGTGGCCGCCGTGATGTCCCAGCTGTTGCCGCGACTCGTCCACGTCCCTGGCAGGGGATAACGGAGATGACGCTGCTGCCGGCGCTGCGGGGATCGGGCCCGGACCGGGCCGACGCGGTCAGGGTGGCCGGCGGCATGCTTTCCAGCGAGGCACTGCTCGGCTGCGTCACCGCGGTCGCCGACCGGATCCGGGGGGCGGGCGTGGTCGCGATCGACGCCACCCCGACGCTGGAGACGGTGGTGGGCATGCTCGGCGCCCTCCACGCGGGCGTTCCGCTCGTGCCACTGCCGCCCGGCGCCGACGCGTGCGAACGGAGACGGATCCTGCGGCAGTCGGGGACGACCGTGCTCCTCGGTGGCGGCCGGTCCGAGGCCCACCGGCTGCCCACGGTCCCGGTCGACCTGCGCCAGCGCTCCTCGACGCACCACCCCGAGCCGAAGCCGGGCGCCGACGCGCTCATCCTCCACACCGGAGGCGCCGCCGGGCCGTCGCGTGGAGTGCGCATCTCCCGTCGTGCCATCGCCGCCGACATCGACCTGCTGGCCGACGCGTGGCGCTGGAGCGGGGAGGACGTCGTGGTCCAGGGCGCGCCGCTGTTCCGGGCGTACGGCCTGGTCGTCGGCCTGCTCGGCGCCCTGCGGCTGGGCAGCCGCTTCGTCCACCTCGACCGGAACGCCGCCGCCGGGCCGATCGGCACCATGTACCTGGCGTTGCCCGCGCAGTGGCGGCGGATCGCGCGCAACGGCCCGTGGGCCCGGTCGTTGGCCGCGGCGCGGATCCTGATCTCCGCGGACGCCCCGCTGGCCACCGCCGTGGCCGAGCGGCTCCGGCTGCTCACCTCGCACTCGCCGGTCCAGGGGTACGGCACGACCGAGACCCTCATCGCGGTGACCGGTCGGGCCGGCGACCCGCCGGCCGCCGGCGCCGTCGGCACCCCGCTGCCCGGCGTGGAGACCCGGGTGCTGGACGGCGAGGCCCGGCCGGTGCCGGCCGACGGCGAATCGGTCGGTGAGCTGAGCGTCTGCGGGCCGACGCTGTTCAGCGGCTACGTCGGCGGCGGGAAGGGCGGGGCCGGTCGGTGGCACGCCACCGGTGACCTGGCCACCGTGGCCGCCGACGGGTCACACCGGATCATCGGGCGCCGGGGGCTCGACGTGGTGCAGTGCCGGGGCCGGCGGGTGCACGCCGGCCAGGTCGAGGAGGCGCTGCTGAGCCATCCCGGCGTCCGGGACGCCGCCGTGGTCGGCACACCGCACCCCACGCTCGGCGAACAGGTCACCGCGTACGTCGTCGCCGCCGAGGAACTGACCGCGCAGGTGCTCATCGACCACGTCGGGCGGCACCTCTCGGCGGCCCACCGCCCCCGGCGGGTGCACTTCGTCGACGAGTTGCCCCGCACCGCGCTGGGTCGGATCAGGAAGTCCCTGCTGGCCGCCGTCGGCTGAGCCCGCCGGTCGGGGCCGGCCGGTCCGCTCCGGGACGGCCGGCGGTCAGCCCTCCACCCAGCCGTGCCGTCGGGCCAGCGCCAGCATGCGGGCGCGCACCGCCACGATCTGCGCCCCGGTCAGGTCCGGCACGGAGGTCACCAGCGCCTCGGTGGTCTCCGCGTAGAACGCCCGCTCGGAGAGCACGTCGCACAGGCCCTCCTCGTCCTCCGCGCCGCCCGCCGCCTGCCCGCTCTCCCGACCCCGCCCGCCGAGGGCCACGGCACCGGCCCGAGCCGTCCCGTTCCGCTCCGCCCCCACGGCAGCGCCGACCACCCGTACCAGCACGGCCTTCGGGCCGCGGTCGGTCTCCACCGCGTCGTACTCCACCGGGACGCCGGGCGTCAGCGCCCACTTGTCGCCGTCCAGCATGTTCGCGTGCACGAACACGTCGTCGCTGCCGTCGTCCGGGGCGATGAACCCGTAGCCCCGCACCTCGTCGAACCGCACCACCTTGCCAGTGAGCATCGCTTTCCCGCATCCATCCGACCAATCCGCGTGCCCCGCCCGTGGGCCTGGGCAGCCCCCAGACTGGCAGCCGCCCGCGCGGCCCGGCACCCGTACCCGACCCCTATGGTGCACCGTACGGCGGGCGCCGGGACCGTGAGGGTCGGCCCAGCGCCTAGCATCGGCGGACGTGATCGAGCAGATCCTGCCCTCCGGCGTCGCGGTGGCCGAGTCCTTCACCGACCCCGCCGGCCTGACCCTCTTCCCCGAGGAGCAGGCGCTGGTCGCCGCGTCCGTGGAGAAGCGCCGCCGGGAGTTCACCACCGTCCGGCACTGCGCCCGCCGGGCCCTCGGCGAGCTGGGGCTCGCCCCGGTGCCGATCCTCTCCGGCGCGCGGGGCGCCCCGGTCTGGCCGGACGGCGTGGTCGGCAGCATGACGCACTGCGAGGGCTACCGGGCGGCCGTCCTCGGTCGTACGGCGGCGTTCGCGACCCTCGGGGTGGACGCCGAGCCGCACGCGCCGCTGCCCGACGGGGTGCTCGACGCGATCGCCCTGCCGGCCGAGCGGGTCCGCACCGCCGCGTTGGGCGCCGCCCGTCCCGCCGTGTGCTGGGACCGCCTGCTGTTCAGCGCCAAGGAGTCGGTGTACAAGGCCTGGTTCCCGCTCACCGGCCGATGGTTGGACTTCGCCGAGGCGGACATCGTGGTCGATCCGGCCGGGACGTTCACCGCCCACCTGCTGGTGCCCGGCCCGGTGCTCGGCGGGACGCCGGTGACCGCCTTCGTCGGCAGGTTCCTGGTCGGCCGGGGCCTGGTGGTCACCGCGATCAGCGTCCCCGCGGTCAGCGACTGACCACCGTGCCACGGGCCCGACCCGGCCCACCACACCGGACGGTCAGTCCGTGAGCAGGCGGTTCTTCTGCACCTTGCCGAGGGCGTTGCGGGGCAGCGCGTCGACCAGGCGCACCTCGCGCGGCCGCTTGTGCGCCGACAGGTGCCGGGCCACGAAGTCGACCAGCTCCGGCCCGTCCACCCCGTCGCCCACCACGTACGCGGTGACCTGCTGGCCCAGGTCGGGGTGCGGGATCCCCACCACGGCGGCCTCGCGGACGCCCGGGTGCGCCAGCAGCGCGTCCTCCACCTCGCCCGCGCCGATCCGGTAGCCGCCGCTCTTGATCAGGTCGGTGGACGCCCGGCCGACGATCCGGTGCCACCCGTCCGGGTCGACGGTGGCGACGTCACCCGTGCGGAACCAGCCGTCCGGGGTGCGGCTCGCCGCGTCGGCGTCCGGCCGGTTGAGGTACCCGTCGAACAGGGTGGGGCCGCTGACCTGGAGTTCGCCCATCGCGGCCCCGTCGGCCGGCAGGGCCGCGCCGTGCTCGTCGACCAGCCGCGTCCGCACCCCGGGCAGCGGCAGCCCGACCGTGCCCGGCCGGCGCGGGCCGTCCGCCCGGGCGCTCACCGTGATCAGGGTCTCGGTCATCCCGTACCGCTCCACGACCCGGTGGCCGGTGAGCGCGGCGAGGTCCGCGAAGACCGCCGCCGGCAGCGCCGCGCTGCCCGACACGAGCAGTCGCGCCGGGCGCAGCGCCCGGGCCGCGTCGGGGTCGGCGGCGATCCGGGACCACACCGTGGGCACGCCGAAGTACATCGAGCCCGCGGCGGCCGCGTACCGCTCCGGCCGTGGCCGGCCGACGTGGTGCAGCCGGCTGCCGAGCCGCAGCGGACCGAGCACGCCGAGCACCAGCCCGTGCACGTGGAACAGCGGCAGGCCGTGCACCAGCAGGTCGTCCGGCGTCCAGGCCCAGGCGTCCGCCAGGCCGTCCAGGCAGGCGGCGACCGCGCCTCGGGAGATCACCGCGCCCTTCGGCGCGCCGGTGGTGCCGCTCGTGTAGAGGATCAGGGCGGTGCGGGCCGGGTCCGGCTCGGGGTGCGTGCCGTCCGAACGCCGGGTCAGGTCGATCGGGACGGTGGCCCGGCCGCCGCCGTCGGCCGGCCGTTCGGCGCCGGCCGGTACCAACAGCGCGGTCGCCCCCGAGTCGCGCAGGATGTGGTCGCGCTCCATCGGCCCGGCGTCCGGCGGCACGGGCACGACCGCCGCGCCGGCGGTCAGCGCGCCGACGACCCCGACCACCGTCTCCAGGGTCGCGGTGGCCTCGACGGCCACCCGGTCGACGCCGCGCAGCTCGTCCGCCACGGCCGCGGCCAGGCCGCGCAGCTCCACCCAGGACACCGCGCGGTCGTCGACGCGGACCGCGTCCGGACGCTCGTCGGCGCTCTCCGAGAGCCAGCTCAGCAGCGGCATGGTGCGACCCTCCTCCAGCGGCTCGGACCCCCAACGGACCCGGCTCGGCGCGACCGGCGCGGGACCGGGCGCGACCGGCTCCGGACCGGACGCCCGGGACGCCGGTAGGGTCGGGGGGCGCCGACGGACCGCGGCGGCGCGCGCCCGGCCGGCGGGCCGGAAACGACGATCCTGACCGTAGTCGGGGCGTCCCCCGGCCGGCCACCCCTACCGGCCGGCGCGGATCGGGTCTGCGTGGGCGGGAGGTGGCGTCGGTGGTCGGGGAGGCGACGGGCCGGACGCCGGTGCCGGGGAGCGTCCGCGCCGTGGTGCTCGACCTCGACGGGGTGCTCGTCGACAGTCTCGCCGTGGCCAGGGAGGCGTTCGCCCTCGCGTACGCCGAGGTGGTCGGCGACGGCGCCGCCCCGGTCGAGGAGTACTGCCGCCATCCGGGCCGGTACCTGCCGGAGGTGCTGGAGCTGATGGGCCTGCCGGCCGCGCTGGCGGGGCCGTTCGTCCGGGAGAGCAACCGCCTCGCGCACCGGGTCACCCCGGTCGACGGGGTACCGGAACTGCTCGGCACGCTGCGCCGGCGGGGGATCGGGTTGGCCGTGGCGACCGGCCGCAGCGGCGTGCGGGCGCGGGACCTGCTCGGCCGGCTCGACCTGCTGCCGCTCGTCGACCACGTGGTGGGCTCGGACGAGGTTCCCCGGCCCAAGCCCGCGCCGGACATCGTGCGGCGGGCGCTGCGGCTGCTCGGGGCCCGGCCGGCGGAGGCGCTCATGGTCGGCGACGCGCCGAGCGACCTGCTGAGCGCGCGGGCCGCCGGGGTGGTCGCGGTGGCCGCCCTGTGGGGCGAGTCCGACGAGGAGGCCCTGCGCGCCGCCGGCCCGGACGTCGTGCTGACCCGGCTGGACGAGCTGCTGCCGCTCTGCCCGGCCCTCGGCTGACCCGCAGGCATCGACGGACACACGCGGTGACCGGCCGACACCCCTGTCGCCGGGCCCGGCCGCCGGTCGACACCCCTGTCCCCGCGCCTTCTCCCGTTCGATACCCCCGATTCGTCAACTGATCAGTTGATTCGTACCTCGGTTGGCCGGATGATGTCGGGCGTCGGCCGGCCTCGCAGCGTGCCGGCGCCGGCACGCCACGCACGCCGGCGCCGCGATCAGCCCAGGGGTCCCGCCCTCTCCGACGGCCGCCCGCACGTGAAGGAGGACCACGCCCATGCCGGTCATCGAAGTCGATCATCTGCAGAAACGGTACGGGGAGAAGGTCGCGGTCGCGGACGTCTCCTTCACCGTCGAGCAGGGCGAGATCTTCGGGGTCCTCGGCCCCAACGGTGCGGGCAAGACCACCACCGTGGAGTGCGTGCAGGGGCTGCGGCGGCCCGACGGCGGCACCGTCCGGGTGCTCGGGCTCGACCCGATCCGCGACCGCGCCGAGGTGCGACAGCGCGTCGGCGCCCAGCTCCAGGAGAGCCAACTGCCCGACAAGGTGCGGGTGTGGGAGGCGCTGGACCTGTACCGGTCCTTCTACCGCAACCGGGCCGACATCGACGAGCTGCTGGCCGACCTCGGCCTGGCCGAGCAGCGCAACACCTACTTCCAGAGGCTCTCCGGCGGCCAGAAGCAGCGGCTGTCGGTGGCGTTGGCCCTCGTCGGGCGGCCCGAGGTCGCCATCCTCGACGAGTTGACCACCGGGCTCGACCCGCAGGGCCGCCGGGACACGTGGGACCTGGTCGAGCGGATCCGCGACCGGGGCGTCACCGTCGTGCTGGTCACCCACTTCATGGAGGAGGCGGAACGCCTCTGCGACCGGCTCGCGATCATCGACCAGGGGCGCGTGGTGGCCATCGACAGCCCGTCCGGCCTGCTCACCCGGGTCGGCAGCGAGCACCGGGTGCACTTCCGTCCCGCCGGGCCGGTGGAGGACGCGCTGCTGCTCGCGCTGCCCGACGTGACGGGGGTGTCCCGCGCCGGGGAGGAGGTGACGGTGACCGGCACGACGGACGTGCTCCAGTCGGTCCTGTCCGCGCTCAACGGGAGCGGGATCCGCTACACCGGGCTCCGGGTGGAGCAGCCCAGCCTCGACGACGCGTTCGTGTCCCTCACCGGCCGTGCGGGCCGGACCGCCACCCCGACCGACGAGAGGTCATCGTGAGCGCCCTGACCAAGCTGATCGCCGTCGAGACGAAGCTGTTCCTCCGGGAGCCGGTGTCGCTGTTCTTCGTCTTCGCCCTGCCGATCGGCCTGATGCTCGTCTTCGGCCTGCCGCAGCGCGCCGGCACGGCCGCCGACACCGGGCAGCACGCCGAGCAGACCTTCCTGCCCTCCCTCGCGCTGGCCCTGACGATCGGGATGCTCGCGCTCTTCACCCTGCCGATGGCGCTCGGCATCTACCGCGAACGCCGGGTCCTGCGTCGCCTGGCGACCACCCCGGTGCAGCCCGGTCTGCTGCTGGTGGCCCAGGTCGTGGTCAACCTCGTCATGGGCGTCCTCGGCGCGGTCGTCACCGCGATCGCCGTCCGGTTCCTGCTGGACCAGCCGGCGCCGGCCAACGTCCCCGGGTTCGTGCTGGCGTTCCTGCTCGGGGTCGCCTGCCTCTTCGCCGTCGGGCTGCTGATCGCGGCGCTGGCGCCGTCCGCCCGGGCGGCGCAGTCCATCGGCCCCGCGCTGTTCTTCCCGCTGCTCTTCCTGGCCGGCGCCTGGCTGCCCCGCGACCGGATGCCGGCCGTGCTGGCCGCCATCGGCGACTACTCGCCGCTGGGCGCCACGGTGGACACGCTCGGGGCGGCGTGGGCGGGCGCCAGCCCGGAGTGGCCGCAGCTGCTCGCCCTGGCCGTGACGGCCGTGCTCGGCTCCGTGGCGGCCACCCGGTTCTTCCGCTGGGAGTGAGCCCACCGATGGCCCGGCGCGGTCGGTGGGGCATCGTCGCTGCCCAGGGCCGGTCCTAGGGGTCCGCTAAGGGTGTTCGGCCGATGTGACCTGGATTACGTTCAGGGCGGAACGGGCGGTCGGTCACCGGAACAAGGGCGTTCGACCCGAGGCGTCCGTTCACCCCGGCAACGGGTGTCGTCAGGCCTGTGTGGACGCGTCCGCCGCGCAGCGGTGGGACCCGTCCGAGGTGTGCGGAATGCGACGGAGGTCGTGCCATGAAGGACTTTTCGCAAGCTGACCCGGTGGTCCGGGACGCCGCCGGCATCATCGATGTCGTCCTCGAGGGCGGCCCGGCCGACCTGCCGGCCGACCTGCGCAGTCACCGGGTGGCGCGGGCGGAGGAGAAGATCAAGGTTCGGCACTACGGGGGGTACGAGCACTTCGAACGGGGCGCGGCCCCGGAGGCGGCCGACGTGCCCGTGGTCTTCCGCTGGACCGGTCGCACCCGGATCGCCGAGTAGCGGAAGGGCGGCGCCAGTCTCATGAGCGCACAGAGCCAACGGCCGGGGCCCCACCTGACGGTCAGTGACACGGCCGAGGCGATCGCCTTCTACACTGACGTCTTCGACGCCGTCGCGCTCCAGCGGGAGTGCCTGCCCGACGGCCGCGTCCTGCACGCGGAACTCGCCGTCGGCGGCCACCACGTGACGGTCAGCGAGTGGTGGGAGGCGGGGCCGCCGGCCGCGGCCGAGGGTCGGGACGACGTGTTGACCATCGAGCGGACCGACCCCGAGGCGGTGCTGCGGCGCGCGCTGGCCGCCGGCGCCCGCGTCGAGCCGGCGGCCGGCCCGTCGCACCAGCCGATGTTGCGCGATCCCGCCGGCCTCTGCTGGACCGTCGTCGGTCCGCGGCGGCCGGCCTAGGCGAGCCCCGCGCCCGCCGTCCTCCGGCGACGACGAGGGCCCGCACTCGTCCGAGCGCGGGCCCTCGTCGTGCTACGCCGACCGGGCATCGCCGCCGGGTGCGCCGCGCGCGGCCGGGGCGGTCCCGAAGGCCCCGGCGACGCGGTGGCGGGTCCGCCCGCCGCCGGGCACCGGACCGCCTCCCGGGGGTCGGCGGTCTCCGGCCCCTCCGGTCACTGGAAGTCCGGCGTCCAGATGCGGGCCTTGTAGAACTCGGCGCCCGAGCGGGTCCGGTCCGGCGACTGGGAGAAGCGCACCGTCGGGCTGCCCCAGGTGCGCGCGCCGGTGTTGTCGGCGCGTACGGACACGACCTCCCCGGAGGAGTGCCGCACGTACGACTTCACCCGGGTCTCGCTGGAGATCTTCCGCTTGGTGAACGAGCCGCCGGCGGTGTTGATCTCGTAGACGCCGTCGGTCGCGGTGCACACCAGCTTGTACGCGTTGCCGTAGTCGGGCTGGAGGTCGTGCCCGAGGTTGCTGCTGCCGAGGCTCACCGATCCGCCGTAGTACCGCAACCGGGTGTTGCGGTACGAGCCCTCGACCGCGTAGTGGACGAGCTTGCCCTTGCCGATCGCCCAGAGGATCTTGAACGTCGGGTCCCAGAGCACGCCGTGCGCGCCGGGCAGGCTGACGGTCTGCACCTTCGCCAGCGACCCGAGGTTGCCGACGCTCGTCGGCGCGTACAGCGTGAGGTAGCCGTGCGAACTGGCCACCACGACCGAACCGTTGCCGGGGATGCGCTCGATCGCGTGCGGGTTGCCGCCCGGGGTCGCGCTCCAGGCCAGGTCGTTCAGCTCGGTGTGCTTCTCGCTGTCGATGTCGACGATGCCCGCCCGGCCGCCCGAGGCGACCATGAGCGCGATCCAGCCCTGCGCCTGCGTCGAGCGGATCTTCACGTCCGACAGGTTGGCCCACGCGCCGCCACCGGGGCTGAAGCTCCAGTGCACGTTGGCGTCCGTCCAGCTCTTGTTCTTGTGGAACACCAGCACCTTGTTCCTGACCTGCTCCGTGGTGGCCACGTAGTAGCTGGTCGCCGCCTGCGCGGGGGCCTGGCCCAGCAGGGCCGCGGCCGGCGCGGCGACCGCCCCGGCCGCCAGCCCGCGGAGAACCGTGCGTCGCTGCATCCTCAACATCCTCCCGTGGTCATGTCGAGTGACCCATCCTGCCAGCGACCGTCCACATTGGGATGCCCCTTTCGCCCAGCGGTGAAGGGCAACGCGCCCAGGGGCGGAGGGCGCCCCGGTCAGGGGCGGAGGGTGTCGCGCTTGCGTACGGCGAAGAAGAGCGCCGCGGCCCGACGGACGTCGCCCGGCCGCCGCGGATCCGCGGCGAGGTCGTGCAGCAGGTCCCGGTGGGCCCGGTCGGCGGCCAGCGTCATCAGCAGGGCGAAGCACTCCCGCGCGGCGTCCCGGCCGGCGGGGCCGTCGGCGCCGCCGGCCCAGTGCGCCAGCAGCGCGGCGAGCACGTCCGCCCGGAACGACGGTGCGCCGGCCTCGCCGGCCTCGCCGGTCCCGGCGGGGCCGGCGAGCAGGTGACCGGCCGCGATCGCGCCCGCCGGCTCCGCCAGGCGGTCCCGCAGGAAGGCCGGCGCGACGGCGGCCCGGCTGATCGCCTGCAGCGCGACGAACCGCGTCGAGCGGGTGTTCATCAGCGTCACCCATTCGTCCGGCCGCCAGTCGCGGGCGAGCGGCCCCGCCGCGAGGTACTCCACCAGGCTGGGCCAGACCGAGACCAGGGTGTGCCGGTCGGCCCGGAAGAGGTCGGTGGCCAGCAAAATCCGCCGCACGTGCGTGGGCCAGTCGGGCAGCGCCCGGGCCGGGGGAGCCGGCGCGTGGGCGGCCGACCAGTCGACGACCGCCGCCACCGGATCATTCCCGGCGACGGCGGCCGTCGCCGCCACCTCGACGAGTTCGGTGTGCCGGGCGGCCAGCCAGGCGGCGATCGACTCGCCCTCGGACGGGCAGCGCAGCAGCGCCTCGCAGGCGGCGTCCAGGCTGTCCCGGCCACCGCGCAGCAGGGCGCGGACGAACTCGTCGAGCAGGGCCGCCGGGCCGGGCGGCGGGGCCGCTCCCGCCTGCCCGCCCTCCCAGACGAGCACGGCGACGGTGGCGGTGAGCGGGTTGTGCACCGGCCCGGTGATGCGCTGGGTGTGCGTCCAGTCCAGGAACCGGCGAGCGGTCGCGTCGTCCGGGAACCACCGGGCGGCCAGCAGCGCGACGTCGGCGTCGGTGAAGTGCGCCAGGTGGTACGCCGGATAGCCGGCGCTCAGCACGGCCAGCTCGTCCTCGGCCAGGTGCCGCGTGGTCACCAGGACGCGCCACGGCCTCGGCGCGGCGGCCGGACCGGGGGAGCGCGCCAGCGTGGCGAGGCGGTTGAGGACGACGGCCCGCTCGTCCGGGTCGGCGACGGCGTCGACCCCGTCGACGCAGACCAGCCACTGCCGCCCGGGGGCGGGCGGCTGCTCGACGTCGAGCGGGGCGCCCTCGCGCGGGTACGCCTCGGCGAGCGCGGCGGGCAGCGGCTGGTGCACCAGGGCGGCGGCCGGCAGGCTCACCAGCACCGGCCCGGGCGGGCACCGGCGTCGCCGGCCGCGCCCGGCGAGCCAGCGCTGCGCCGACCGGGCGCTCTCGTAGCGGATGAGCGCCGTCTTGCCGCTGCCCGGCTCCCCGATCAGCAGCACGTTGCCGGCGCCGGTGAGCAGGTCCGCCACGTCGACGCCGTCGCCCGCCGCGTTGAACCGTGGCACCACCCGGCGGGGCACGTACACCTCGGACAGCGGCTTCACGTACCCGCCGAAACGGTGCGGGTGGACGATGCCGGCGTCCGCCTCCCGCCGCCAGACCGGGTTCAGCGCGGACCACCAGCCGCGCCGGTCCCGGTCCCGGCGGTGGCGGTGAACGGCGACGACCGCGCCGGCCAGCGCCAGCGCGCCGCTGACGACGCTGGCGACCTGGTTGGAGAGCTCCAGGTCCATCGGCGGTCAGGGCCGGCCGGCGGCGGGCCGGTCCGGCGACAGGTGGTGCGCCCCGCACCCCTGGCAGTACGCGCCGGTCTGCGCCTCGCCGCAGTGCTGCCACGGCGCGGGCGGGCCGGCCGGCGCGGCCCGCTGCGCCGGCGGCTCCTGCGGCCCCCAGCGCGAGGTGTGGTGGGACACGACCAGGGAGGACTGGGTCAACCGGGCGTCCACGTCGGGCTTGAGGCGGACCCTGCCGCCGGCCGCGTCCAGCACGTCCACCACGCGGGCGAGCAGGACGACGTCGTCGTCGCGGCCCGCGGCGTGGGCGAGCGCCACCGCGCGCCCGAGGTGCTCCTCCGCCTCCGCGACCCGGCCCGCCCGGGCGGCCGCCAGCCCGCGCTGGACCGCCGCCGCGTACTCCTGCTGGCGGGTGTAGTGCGCGACGCTCTCGTTGATCTCCGAGTACCGCAGGGCGTCCTCGGTCCACTCCACGGTGACCGGCGCCTCGACCGGCTCGCCGTCCGCGTCGGCGTGGACGCTCAGCCAACCGACCCGCCGTCGCGCCCCCGGCGCCATCGCGTCGACCTCCAGGGCGACGTGGTAGTCCCGCTGGTCGTGCGGGCTCCACGCGCCGACCGGGTACTCCGTGGTCAGCTCGCCGGCCGGCGTGCCGCGCCCGGTCAGGTCGGCGATCGCCGGATGCACCTGCTTGACGAAGCGGACCCGGGCCAGCCCGGTGGTGCGGACCCGCAGCCGGACGTCGGCGACCCGGCGGGACATCGCCCGGGTCAGCACCGCCCGGAACTCGTCGGCGAGCCCCGTGAGGTCCTCCACCGGCACGACGGGGTTGGCCCCCAACGCCTCCGCGATGCCCAGCAGCTCCGCCGCGTCCCAGTCGTGCACGCCGTCGGCGGAGCCGATGGCGCGGCAGTCCACGGTGAAGCGGCCCACGCAGTCGTCCACCGCCGCCCGCAGGTCGGCGGGGCGCTGGGACTCGTTGCGGCCGTCCGTGAGCAGGATGACGTGCCCGATCGCGTCGGGCCGCGTCGCGAGCAGTTGGCGGGCGAGCAACAGCCAGGTGCCGATGGCGGTGCCGCCGTGCGGGGCCACGTGCCGCAGCGCGTTGCGGGCGGCGGCGCGGGTGGCCTCGTCGGCGACCGCCAGCCGCCGGTCGCCCGGGTAGACCATCGTGGCGATGGCGGTGCCGGCCACCACCGCGAACGCGACGCCGTCGGGCAGGGCGTCGATCGCCGCGGCGGTGGCCTGCCGGGCGGCCCGCATCTTGGCCTGGGGCGCCCCCATCGAGCCCGAGGAGTCGAGCAGGATCACCTCGGCGAGGCCGTCGTGGCGGACGTCCCCGTCGGCCGGCTCCTCGCCCCGGACGGTGGCGACCACGTCGAGGACCGCCCCGTCGGCGGGCACGTACTCGGTGTGGTGCACGCTGAGGCCCAGCGGCAGACCGTTGGCGGGGGGCACGGGTGACCTCTTTCCGTCGGGGCCGGCGGTCGGGCTCACCACCACGTCACCGGCCGGTAGGCGTTGGCAAGGTCGACGAGCGCGATCCGTTCGCGCCGGTCGGCGGTGCGCCGGGCGCGGGAGCGGCACCGGCGCTCGAACGCGCGGCGCAGGGCGTCCTCGTCGAGCGGGTGGCCGAACAGCCGCCGGCCGGGGTGGCGCCCGGCGGCCAGGTCGCAGTCCAGCGCGATCCGCAGGATGTGCGCCTCGACCTGCTCCCGCTCGTCGAACGGGGGCAGCTTGTCGACCATCCCGGCGGCGTCGAGCGCCGCGTCGAGCCGCTGCTCGTCGCCCGGCGCGTCGAGCAGGATGCGCACCGCGCACGTCACCGCCACCGTCGAGGCCCGGGAGGACTCCGGCACCTTCAGCAGGGCATCCGCGGCGCTGCGCGCGTCGGCCGTCGCCAGCAGGCAGCGGGCCAGCCCGAAGGCCGCGGCCACCACGCCCGGATCGGCGTCCCACACCCCCCGGTAGTGGTCCGCGGCCGTGCGTGGGTCGCCGTCGAGTTCGCAGGCGACCGCGTACGCGAGCCGGGTGGAGACCTCGCCGGGGAGCCACCCGTAGACCTGCTCGAACCGGCGGCGCGCGGTGGCGAAGTCGCGGCCCACCAGGGCCACCAGGCCGCGGTGCCACCACAGCGACCAGTCCCGCAGCTCTTCGGGGAAGCCGGCGAGCAGCGGCCCCGCCTCGTCCACCCGGCCGGCCGCGAGGTGGGCCCGGACGGCACGGTAGGTGACCTGCGCCGTCTGCTCGGGTGCGGTCCTCAGTTGCTCGATGAGCTCGGCCGGGTCGGCCGGGCCGAGCGAGGCGAGGAACCCGGCGGCCGGGTCGGCGCCGTCGACCAGGGGCGCGGGCAGGCCCAGCATGATCTCCACGACGTCGAGGGCCGCGCCGTCGGTGTGCAGGCCGAACGCGCAGGCGGAGGGGCTGAACAGGGTCGACCGGGTCGGCCGGGGCACGCCGTCGGAGGCCGAGCCGACCTGCCGGCGTACGCCCCGGACCTGCTCGCGCATCTCGGCCGCGGAGCCGAACCGGTCGTCCGGCTCGGCGGCGGTGGCGCGGGCCAGCAACCGCAGGAACGGGTCGAGCCGCGCCGGCACGGGCAGGCGCAGCACGTCCTGTCCCGCCGGGATCCGGGTCACCTCGATGGAGCGGGGCACCAGGGTCAGCGCGGCGAGGGTCCGGCCGACGGTGTAGAGGTCCGAGGGCACGCTCGGGCCCGCCGGCCCGAGGCGCTCCACCTCCGGGGCGGTGAAGCCCGCGGTGCCCCAGGCCGGGCTCACCGTGTTGTCGATCCGGCGGGCGGCGCCGAAGTCGACCAGCTTGATCGGGTCGTTGGCGCCCTGGCCGCCGACCCGCATCACGTTCTCGGGCTTCAGGTCGCAGTACAGCCAGCCCTGGTCGTGCAGGTACTCGAAGGCGTCGAGGATCTGCACGCCGTACCCGAGCGCCTGCGCCACGTCGACCGCGCAGGAGCCACCGCCCGGCCCGGCCGTGCTGCGCGCCTCCTCCAGGGTGCCCCCGTTGACGTACTCCATCACCAGATAGCCGGCGTCCCGGTCGGACTCCGGCCGCAGCGCGTCGGTGATCGTGACGATGCGCGGGTGGTTCAGCGCGATCAACGCCTGCCGCTCGGCGACGAACGCGGCGGCGGCCTCCCGGTCCTCCGGGTTGCGCTGCCCCTTCAGCACCCGCCACGCGCCGTCCATGTTCTCGTCGCGGGCGAGGAACACCCAGCCGACCCCGCCGTTGCCCAGGCAGCCCTCGATCCGGTAGCGCCCGGCGCGCAGGTCGCCGTTCGCCAGGGGCGGGGTGAAGGAGTACCGGGTGCCGCAGTCCGGGCAGTACCCGGCGACCCGGGGCAGCCGGCGCCGGCAGGTCGTCTTCGGGCAGTAGCGGGAGTGTTCGGGCACGACGGCCTGCGACACCACCGCCGACAGCGGATCGTGCGGGCGGGCGGTCCGCAGCACGGCCGGCTGCTCCCACGGCCGGGACGCCGTCCGCGGCGGACGGCGGTCGAGGTCCGGATCGCGGCCCGGTCCCGCGGCACCGCCCCCGCCGGCCGTCGGCGCGCCGGCCCCGGCGCACTCGTGCCCCCACAGCCGGCAGAACCCGTCCTGGTCGACGCTGCCGGGACAGTTGCGCTCCGCGCAGCCGCGATTGACCGGCGTCATGGCGTACCCCCGTTCACGGCCTGCTGGTAGGCCCGGACCGCCCGGCTGGCGCCGGTCACGACGAAGACGTCGGGGCGCAACGCGGCCCGGGCGTCGAGGTAGCTCCGCTCGACGTCGGGGTGCTCGGCCCGGCCCACGTCGGCGGCCTTCTGCCGGTACGCCTCCAGCCGCCCGGTCAACTCCAGGTGGCACCGGCGGCGCAGCCGGCGCCGCGCGGCGTCGGTCAGCTCGACCGCCCGGTCGACGGCCTCCCCGAGCGACCCGTCGTCCGCGTCCGGCCCGACGTCGCCCCGCAGCCACCGGCCGCGGCCCGCCTGCCCGGCCGCGGCGACCCGCTCCAGCAGCCCGTCGACCGCGAGCCCGGCCACGGGGTCGGTCCCGTCGCCCAGGCCCTCGGTGGCGGCCTCCGCCGCGAGCCGCCGGAGCCGCTCCAGCGAGGAGCGCAGCCGCTGCGCCCGGACCGCCAGCCGGTCCCGGCCGTACGCGTCGACGATCCGGCGGATCCCGGCCACGTGCTCGCGGGCCGCCGCCACCACCTGCTCGACGGTCATCGCCTCCACCCGGACCGGCTCGCCGGTCGCCGCGGTGAACCGGACCTGGCACGGGCCCGCCAGCAGCCGGGCCAGCGTGTCCTCGCCGGCGGGCGTGGACCGGTCGACGCCGTCGAGGTCGTCGACCAGGCGGTCGAGGGCGAGCGACAGGCAGCCGAGCCGGTGCAGCAGGTCCCGGGCCTCCCGCGCGGGCGCCGCGGCGGGGCCCGTCGGCTGCCGGAAGGCGTCGGTGACCAGTTGCTGCACGTCGAGCAGGCTCTCGCACACCCAGGCGTGCGCGGCCAGGGTGGCGTCGAGGCGTTCCCGGAGGGACATCACGGACCGCCCCTCAGTCGGTCGGCCCTGGCGTGACCGGCGGGGGGTCGGGGGGCGGCCACTGCGTCGTCGCCGGGCCGGGCGACGGCATGCCCCGGTCCCGGTGGCCGGCGAGCCACCGGTCGTGGGCCTGCCGCCACACCGTGGCGGTGCGCGGCGACGCCAGCACGTGGTTGACGTACGCGGCCAGCTCCCGGCCGTTGTCGAGGTGGAACGCGAAGGCGTGCGGCTCGTCGGTGAACCAGGTGCACTCCTCGTCCCGGTGGTACGCGCAGAACTGCCGGTCGCGGCGCGGCGGCTCGGTCACCAGCATCGTGTCCGGGGCCATCTGGGCGAAGCCCAGCAGGATGTTCTCGTCGGTGCTGACCCCCTCGACCTGCCCCTGGCGCAGCATCACGAGGCAGTCGATGGAGTGGTCGGCCTGCACCGGGACGGGCCGCTCGCCGGCCGTGGTGCGGTAGCCGGCGATCATCGCCAGCGAGGTCGTGTTCGCGGCGGCGCAGACCCGCCTGCCACCGAGCTGCTCCATGCCGGCGTACTCCGGCACCCCCTCGGCGCGTTCGCGGACCAGCACGGTCTGGCCGGAGTCGAGGTAGTCGTTGGAGAAGACCACCCGCCGGGCACGTTGGCACGTGGCCGTCAGCGAGGTGGCGACGACGTCGATGTCGCCCTGCTCCAGCATCGTGAAGGCGCCCTGACCGGGCGGCACCACCTTGAAGGTGAGCTTCTTCCGCGGGTCCTCCGTCGGCCAGATGGCCCGGGCCACCGCCAGCATCAGCTCGATGTTGAAGCCCTCGAACCGCTGGGTGCGGGCGTCCCAGTGGCTCATCGTGGCGTCCGACGGGTCGACGCCCGCGACCAGCTCGCCCCTGGCGAGGACGTGGGCCGGCGGCGTCGGGACGGCGGGGAGGCTGCGGCGCACCGGGCAGATCGCGCCGGCCGCGTCGGTGGTCGGCGCCGTCGCCACCCCCGGTGGCCGCGCCGGGGGCGCGCTGTTCGACGCCGCGGGCGCGCCGCACCCGGCCAGACCCGCCAGGAGCAGGGCGAGCGACGCGGCACGGGCGCGGCGTCGGGGCCTCGGCGAGATCCTCGGGAATGCGTTCACTGGTACTCCAGGTAGCGCTGGCGCAGCCCGGCGACCACGCCGGCGGCGGCGAGCAGGGTGACCCAGGCGGCCGCGGCGCCCCGGTGGTGCGGCGCCTCGGGCAGATCGGCCACCATCCGGGAGACCTCCTGGTTGCGGGCGGTCAGGTCGGCGAGGAGGTGCTCCTCGGCGGCGACGAACGCCCGGCCCGCCGACCCCTCGCTGAGCACGGTGTCGACCGCGTCGCGGAAGGCGTCCGGCGTCCGGCTCTGCCGGGCGGGCCAGACCGCCGCCTCCAGGGCGGTGCAGTCGATCCGGTCCTTCGGCGGCTCGGGCCCGGCGGCGGGGTGGACGCAGAGGTCCCGGCGGTCGAAGTCCTCCTTGTGCCCGGCCGGGTCGACGCTCGCGCCGAGCCCGAGGTAGACGTCGGCGCGGCCGGCGAGCAGGGCGCCGAGCCGCTGCTGGGTGGCGCTCTGCGCGTCGATCGCCCGTTCCAGCTCCGGGAACCCCCGGTCGGCGGCGGGCCAGTGCCACCACGACGCGACGAGCATGGCCAGCACGGCCGTGGTGCCCACCGAGGCCAGCAGCAGGCCGGCGTTCAACCGGCGCCGGGTCCGCCGGCGCAGCCACACCTGCATCACGACCAGGGCGGCGAGGGTGCCCAGCGGTACCAGGACGGACGCGGCCAGCCACGGCCGCGCGTCGGCGCGGGCGTCGATCAACCGCCGGGTGTCGTAGTTCCACAGGCCCTGCGCCTCGGTGAGCAGCTCCGTGGACATGTAGTGCGACGCCTCGCGGGCGTAGGCCGACGCGAGCACCGCGCGGGCCGCCGCGTTGTCCGTCCCGGTCTCCGCCGTCTCCTCCGCCAGCGCGCAGGGCCGCCGGTTCTCCGCGCCGGGGAGCGCGGGGAGCGGGCCGGCCACCCGCAGCGCGGCGCACACCACGTCCCGGTAGACCGTCAGCCGGTCGGCGATCGTCGCCAGCCTTCTCAGCCGGTCCGGGTCGTCGACGGCGTCGCCCATCGAGTCGGTGAGCGTGCGCTCCACCTCGTGCACCGCCGCGTCGTAGGCGCCCACCAGGGAGGCGCGCCGGTCCTCGGTCGGCGGGAGCAGGAAGACGGCGCTGGCGGCGACGTCGGCGTCGGCGAGGCCCTGGTAGATCTCCCGGGCGGTCGTGCTGGTGCGTACGGCGGTCTCGGCGGACCGCTCGCCCAGCGTGGTGGCGGACGCGCGGGACTGCACGGCGACGGCGGCGGTGGCGGCGAGCGCGGCGACCAGCACGGCCCCGCCGACCACGATCAGCGCCGGGGTCGTCCGCAGGGCGTCGCGGAGTCGGCCCGCGCCGCCCCGACGCGGCCGTCGGGGGGCCGGGGCCGACCGGTCGGCCCCGGGTCCGTCCCCCGTGTGCGGCGCCATGGTTGTCCTCTCGCTCGCCGGGCCCCGCGCGGTGGCCCTCGTGTCCGAGGGCGTCGCGGTGCCCGGAATGCGGCCCCGTTCCGCCCCGCCGCGCGGCCCCGTCACCGGCTCCCGGGCAGCCGGCAGCGGTCGGGGCGATCGCTGGCGAGGAGGCACCAGGGTGACAGACCGCGCCGCCGGGCGGCACGGGTATGTCCGGTATCCGACGTGATCGGCACCGGCCACCGGCGCGGGCGCGGGCGGCGGCCGGTCAGGACGACGGTTCGTCGACCGCGTCCCGGGGCGGGAAGGCCAGGGCGAGGGTGAGGTCCAGGACCGTCGCCGGGTCGGTCAGGCGGTCGCCGTACAGCTCGCGGAGCTTGCCCATCCGGTAGCGGACCGTCTGCGGGTGCACGAACAGGTCGGCGGCGACGTCGTCGCGCCGGCCGTGGTGCAGCAGCCAGGAGCGCAGCGTCTCGGCGAGGCGGTCGGCGGCGCCGGTCGGCAGCGCCGCCAGCGGGGCCAGGACCCGGGCGCGCAGGTCGGCGAGGCCCTCCGGGTCCGTGCTCAGCACCAGCTCGGCGAGGTGCTCCTCGGTGTCCAGCGCCGCGCCGTCGTCGGCCGGGCGCAGGCCGAGCGACCGGGCCCGGATGGCCCGCTGGTAGGAGGACGCCACCCGGGTCCAGGGGCGGGCGGGGCCGAGCACCGCGCGCCGCCCGTGCAGCACCCGGGCGAGCTGTCGCCGACGGTCGCCGTGGCTGTCGGGCACCAGCAGCACCGCCAGGTCCTCGCCCGCCCCGGCCGCCGGCAGGTCGTCGCCGCTCTCGAGGGTGCGTGGGTGCAGCAGCGCGAGCGCCGCCCGGAGGTTGGCCCGGGGCAGCAGCACGACGGTGAGGGTCTGCGGCGGCGGCCAGTCGGCCCGGTCGGCGCTGCGCAGCAGCGCCTCCTCGGGCTCGCCGGCGAGCAGCCGCTGGGTGAGCCGTTCCAGGTTGCGCCGCCGGGCACGGCCCGCGCTGGCCAGCTCGTCGGCGTGCCCGGCCACGCTGGCCGCCGAGAGCTCGTCGATGTACGCGAACATCAGCTCCGCGAACTCGGCGACGGTGGCGGCGGAGAGTCCGCCCCGTACGGTGGTGGTGGACATCTCCCGCCAGGAGACGCGGGCGCCCACCCGGTACGCGGCCAGCAGCGCGTCCATGCTCCGCCCGGAGCGTGCCTCGCCGCTGCCCAGGGCGTACGCGGCCTCCAGGGCGCCGACCAGCGGGGTGCTCGGGTCGGCGGACTCGGACCGCTCGATGAGCTGGAGGAACGTGCCGAGCGCGATCTGCACGGCGGTCTCGATCTTCTCGCGCATCTGGCCGGTGAGGGTGCCGGAGTAGCTGGGCACCTCGGCGGTGATCGCGGTCACCGTCCGCTCGGCGAGCAGCGGCAGCTGGTCGCGCAGCGCGCTGGCGACGCGCGCGTCCAGTTCGAGGTGGGCAGCGCGCCGGGTGGCCTCGAAGCGTTCCGACACGTTTGTTCCCTCCGCACAAAAACCAAGGACCGGTTCACCTTCGCAGGCCAAGATTTTATGCCAGGCTGCCGGGACCATCGAATTATGACCACCACCGTTCCGCGTCCACCCGCGAAGGCGTCCCTCCGGGGTCGCATCCTGCGGCTGGCCGCGTCGGTCACCACCCCGCTGTTGCCCGACGACTACCTCGACCTGGTCGCCCCGCTGCGCTCCGGCGCGGACCTACGCGGGCGGATCCTCGCCGTCCGGCCCGAGACCGCCGACGCGGCGACGCTGGTGATCCAGCCGGGCCGCGACTGGCGCGGGCACACCCCCGGGCAGTACGTCCGCCTCGGCGTCGACGTCGACGGGGTACGCCAGTGGCGGGCCTACTCGGTCACCTCGCCACCGGCCCGCCGCGGACCGGTCTCGATCACCGTGAAGGCCATCCCGGACGGCGTGGTCAGCAACCACCTCGTGCGCCGGGCGCGGCCCGGGACCCTGGTCCAGCTCGACCAGGCCCAGGGCGACTTCGTGCTGCCGGGGCGGCCGCCCGCTCGGGTGCTGTTCGTGACCGCCGGCAGCGGGGTCACCCCGGTGATGGGCATGCTGCGCTCGGAGGTGCTGGCCGGCGCCGACGTCGTCGTGGTGCACTCCGCGCCCACGCCCGCCGACGTGATCTTCGGCGCGGAGTTGCGGGACCTCGCCGCCCGCGGCGCGATCCGGCTGGTGGAGCGGCACACCGACGCCGACGGGCTGCTCACCGTGGACGACCTCGCCGACCTCGTGCCCGACCACCTCGACCGGGAGACCTGGGCCTGTGGGCCGGTCGGCCTGCTCGACGCGCTGGCGGAGCACTGGACGGCCGGTGGGCGCGGCGACCGGCTGCACACCGAGCGGTTCCGGCCCACCGTCATCTCGCCCGGCGAGGGCGGCGCGGTCACCTTCGCCCGCTCGGGGGTCACCGTGGCGGCCGACGGCGCCACCCCGCTGCTCGACGCCGGCGAGAACGCCGGGGTGCTGATGCCCTCGGGCTGCCGGATGGGCATCTGCTACGGCTGCGTGCTGCCGCTGCGCCAGGGCGCCGTCCGCGACCTGCGCAACGGGGACCTGACCACGGCGGTGCCCGGCGACGGCGTCCTCATCCAGACCTGCGTGTCGGCCGCGGCCGGCCCCTGCGACATCGACCACTGACCGGAGTACCCGACGTGACCGTGATTGAGAAGAAGCCCGTCAACCCGATCGCCCACCTGAGCGCCGAGGACATCGAGGTCATCGGCAAGGAACTCGACGCGATCCGCGACCGGGTGATCGCCGACCGGGGCGAGCGGGACGCCGCGTACATCCGCCGGGTCATCTCCACCCAGCGCAAGCTGGAGCTGGGCAGCCGCGTGGTGCTGCTGTTCTCGCTCTTCCCGCCGGCCTGGATCGTGGGCACGGCCGGCCTGACCGTGGCCAAGATCCTGGAGAACATGGAGGTCGGCCACAACGTCCTGCACGGCCAGTGGGACTGGATGCGGGACCCGAAGATCCACTCCACCACCTGGGAGTGGGACCACGTCTCGCCGGCCGACCAGTGGAAGCACTCGCACAACGAGCTGCACCACCGGTACACGAACGTCATCGGCAAGGACAACGACCTCGGCTACGGCATCATGCGCGTCGACGAGGACCAGCGCTGGCACCCGATCTACCTGGGCCAGCCGCTGTGGAACTTCATCAACGCCTGCTTCTTCGAGTACGGCATCGCCGCGTACGACCTGGAGCTGGGGCGCAACCTGCGCAAGGGCCGGCACAAGGATCCGCAGTTCCGGGCCCGGGCCCGCGCGGTGGGCCGGAAGATCCGCCGGCAGGTCCTCAAGGACTACGTCCTGCACCCGCTGCTGTCCGGGCCGTCGTTCCTGCACACGTTGGCCGCGACGTTCACCGCCAACCTCCTGCGCAACCTGTGGAGCCACTCGGTGATCATGTGCGGGCACTTCCCGGAGGGCGTGGAGACCTTCTCCAAGCGTTCGATCGAGGGCGAGACCCGCGGCGAGTGGTACCTGCGGCAGATGCTCGGGTCGGCCAACATCAGCGGCAGCAGGCTGATGCACATCATGACCGGCAACCTGTCGTTCCAGATCGAGCACCACCTCTTCCCCGACCTGCCCAGCAACCGCTACCAGGAGATCGCCCCCGAGGTGCGCGCCCTGTTCGACCGGTACGGGCTGAAGTACACCACCGGTTCGCTGCCCCGGCAGGTCCTCTCCGCCTGGAAGAAGGTCGTCCGGCTGTCCCTGCCCAACCGCAGGGCGCGGCGCCGGGCCGACGACCGTTCCGCCCCGGCCCTCGCCGCCTCCGCGGGCGCCTGACCGCCGCCCGGCGCCCGGGTACAGTCGGGGCATGGAGATCAGGCGCCACCACGCCGCCGCGGCCGCGCGAGCTTCGCGCTCGTCGGTCGCCGCCGCCTGACCCCACCACCTCCCGCCGGCGACCGGAAACGGTCCGCCGGCCTTTTTCGTCCCGGCCCGCCGGTTCCGCCGGCGGTGGACCCTTTCCGGTCGCCCTGCCCCGGAAAGGCCAACCGCCATGACGTACGACCCGATCAGCCGGACCTTCGTCGACTTCTTCCGCGAGCGCGGCCACGAGCCCGTGCCCGACAGCTCGCTGATCCCGCCGCCCGGCGACCCGGTGCTGTTCACCACCTCGGGGATGCACCCCCTGACCCCCTACCTGCAGGGTCGCCCCCACCCGCTGGGCCGGCGGCTGGTCAACGTGCAGCGCTGCCTGCGCACCACCGACCTGGACGAGGTCGGTGACTCCACCCACCTGACCGTGTTCCGGATGCTCGGCTCCTGGTCGCTCGGCGACTACGACCTCCCGCAGAGCCTGCGCTGGGGCTACGAACTGCTGCGCGACGGCTTCGGCGTCGACCACGACCGGCTGCACGTGACGGTCTTCGGCGGCGACGAGCAGGTCGGCCCGGACGAGTCCTCGCTGCGCACCTGGGGCGAGCTCGGCCTGCCCGTGGAACTGACCGGGGAGGAGAACTGGTGGTCCAACGGCCCGACCGGTCCGTGCGGGCCCGACACGGAGATCTTCGTCTGGACCGGCGACGGGCCGCCCCGGGGCACCCCCGGCACCGACGACCGGTGGATGGAGGTCTGGAACCACGTACGGATGCGCTACCACCGGCACCCCGACGGTCGCCTCACCCCGCTGCGGCAGCCCAGCGTGGACACCGGGATGGGCCTCGAACGCCTGGAGATGGTGCTGCGGGGGCACCGCTCGGTCTACGAGGGCGACGGACTGGTGCCGTGGGTGCGCGGCGTACGCGACGTGTGGGGCCTCCGGGAGGAGCCGCTGCGTCTGGTCGGCGACCACCTGCGCTCGGGCGTGGTGGTGATCGGCGACGGCGTGCGGCCGTCGAACACCGGCCGCGGCTACGTGCTGCGCCGGCTGCTGCGTCGGGTGCTCACCACCCTGTGGCGCGACGACCCGACCCGGAGCCTGTCCGACCTGCCCACCGGGCCGGTGCGGCACACCCTCGACGGGTTCCGGCAGCGGGTCACCGTCGACGAGGTGCGCGAGGTGCTCTCCGGCGAGGAACGGCGGTTCCGGGAGCTGCTGCGGCGCGGCCGGTCCGTGGTCTCCCGGCGGCGCTCGCGGGGGCCGCTCACCGACGAGGACTACCGCGACCTGCACGACACCCACGGGCTCCCGCGCGACCTGGTGGACGGGTTGCTGAGCGAGGTGGGGTGAGCCCGTCCGCCCCGGTACCGCGCCGGGGCCCGGCCGCGGTTCACCCTGGGTTTCCCACCGGCTCCACTTAGCGAAGTAGACATCCGCGCGTCAATAGACCTACGTGCATGAAAATGGAGGCGAACGCCGTTTCAGGGCGTCACCGTCGATGATGGTCGTGACACGTGACGTGGTGTCAGGATGGCTCGCGTAACAAGGATTGACGCCCTGTTACGCGTCCACTGCCGCCGCGCGACCTGGAGCCGCTGACGTGACCCGACCCTGCGGGAAGCCGTGACCGCCACCGCAAGCGCCGGTCAGCACCGCCCCGTCACCGTCCCCGCCGAGGTGCTGCGCACCGCCCGGGCCCACCCCGACCGGCCGGCGGTCGTCGACAGCCAGGGCACGCTGCGCTACCGCGACCTCGTCGCCACCGCCGCGGCCCTCGCCGGCGCGCTCGCCCCGGCGCTGGACGGGGGCGACCCCGACGGGCGGGTCGTCGCGGTGCTGCGGCCCCGCACCGCCGACGCGGTCGTCGGGCAGCTCGCCGCCTGGCTCTGCGGCGCCGCGTTCCTGCCGCTGGACCCGGCGCTGCCGGCGACCCGCGTCGCCCGGATCCTCACCGACGCCGGCTGCCGGGTCGCCGTCGCCGCCGAGGAGCACGGCGACCGGCTGCCGGCCTGGATCACCACCGTCCGCGCGGGCCGGGCGGAGCACCTGCGGCTGCCGGACGCCGACGACCTGGCGTACCTGATCTCCACCTCCGGCTCCACCGGCCGCCCCAAGCAGGTCGAGGTCGCCCACCGCAGCCTGTGGACGGTCCTCGACTGGTACGCCGACTTCTTCCGCCTCGGCCCGGGCGTGCGGACCGCCGCCTTCGCCGGGCTGGCCTTCGACGCCGCCCTGCTCGACCTCTGGGCGCCGCTGATGCGCGGGGCCACGGTGCTGCTCGCCGACGAGTCGGTGGCCCGCGACCCGGAGCGCGTGGCGGCGGCGGCGCGCGAGGTCGACCACTGCTTCCTCACCACGCCGCTCGCCGAGCACCTGCTGCGCGCCGGCGTCGACACCGGGCGGCTGCGCAGCCTGGCCACGGGCGGCGACCGGCTGCGCACCTGGCCGCCCGCCGACTTCGGCGCCGCCGTGCACAACCTCTACGGCCCCACCGAGGCGACCATCCTGGTCACCGCCACGACGGACCTGCGCCGGCACAGCGACCGGAGCGGCCCGCCGCCGATCGGATGGCCGGTCGCCGGCGCCCGGCTGACCCTGGAACCGACCGGTGCGCAGGACGGCGGGCAGCAGGGTGAGCTGGTCGTCGCCGGGCCGGTGCTGGCCCGGGGCTACCGGTCGGCGCCCGCCGAGACCGCCGCGGCCTTCGGCGGCGCCGACGGGCAGCGGCACTACCGCACCGGGGACGTCTGCCGGCGCGACCGCGACGGCGAGCTGCACTTCGTCGGCCGCACCGACGACCAGGTCAAGGTCCGCGGCCACCGGATCGAGCTGCGCGAGGTCGAGTTCGCCCTGCTCGCCATGCCGGGGGTCGGCCAGGCCGCCGCCGGCACGCTGGACCGGGACGGGCAGACGCTGCTGGTGGCCTGGGTGGTCGGCGCGGTCGACGCCGACGGCGTGCGGGACTGGCTGCGCGGCCGGCTGCCCGCCGCGATGGTGCCGCACCTCGTGGAACGGTGCGAGACCCTGCCGCTGACCACCAACGGCAAGCTCGACCGGGCCGCCCTGCGCGACGGCACCGCGCGGCGACTGGCCCGGGAGGCCGCCGCGCCGCACGACGGGGACGACCCGGCGGGGGAGGCCGGCGCGGCGGTGGCCGAGGCGTGGCGGGCCGTGCTGGGCACCCCGCCCCGCCCCGACGACGACTTCTTCACCGTCGGCGGCGACTCGCTGCTCGCGGTGCGGCTGACCGCCCAGGTGCGGCGGGGCCTGCGGGTCGACGTGCGCGCCACCCTGCTCTACGAGCACCGGCGCTTCGCCGACTACCTCGCCGCCGTCGAGGCGCTGCGCGCCGACGGGCCGGTCGCGCCGGACGGGGTCGGGGCGGTCCGGTGACCGGCACCCTGCTCACCCGGCTGCTCGGGGCCGCCGGCCGCCGGCCGGACGCGGTCGCCGTGCACGCCGGGGACGCCGTCCTCACCTGGGCCGGGCTGCGCGAGCTGGCCGGCCGCTACGCCGCCGGGTACGCCGCGCGCGGCGTACGCCCCGGCGACCGGGTCGCGGTGCTGCTGGAGCCGGGCGCGCACGCCGTCGCCGCCGCCGTCGGCGCGTTCGCGGTCCGGGCGGCGTACGTGCCGCTGGACCCGGACCAGCCGCCGGCGCGCGTCGCCGCCCTGCTCGACGCGGCCGACCCGGCCCTCGTGGTGGCCGCGTCCGCCCCGACCGGGCGGCCCGTCCTCGCGCCCGACGCCGTCGGGGCCGGGCCCGTCGCGCCCCTCACCGACACCGGCGGACCCTCCGACGTGGCGTACGTGGTGCACACCTCCGGCTCGACGGGCACGCCCAAGGCCGTGCAGGTCGAGCACGGCAACCTGCTCAACCTCCTCGCCGACCTCGACGAGCGGGCGCCGGTGCCGGACGGGCACACCGGCACGTGGTGGACCCGCCCCTCCTTCGACGTGGCCGTCTGGGAGTGTTTCGCCCCGCTGGTGCGGGGCGGGACGGTGCGGGTGGTGCCGGCCGCGGCCCGGCACGACGGCGCCGCGCTCGCCGCGTTCCTGGACGTGGCGGGAGCGGGCAGCGCGTACGTGCCGCCGGCGTTCCTGCCCGAGCTGCGGGCGCTGCTGCGCGCCGAGCCGGGGGCGCTGGCCGGGCTGCGCCGGCTGCTGGTCGGCGTCGAGCCGATTCCGCGCCCGCTGTTGCAGGACATCGCCCGCAGCCGGCCGGCGCTGACCGTGGTCAACGGGTACGGCCCGGCCGAGGCGACCGTCTGCTGCGCGCTGTACGTGGTGCCCCGCGACGGCGCCGCGGCCGGCGAGCGCACCCCGATCGGCACCGCCGTGCGCGGCACCCGGCTGCTGCTGCGTCAGCCGGACGGGTCGTACCGCCCGACCGGCACCGGCGAGCTGGTCGTCGCCGGCGCGGCGGTGGCCCGCGGCTACCTGCGGGATCCGGGCGGGGAACCGGCGTTCGGCACGGCGGCGGACGGCACGCGCACCTACCGGACCGGGGACCTGGCGCGCACCCTGCCCGACGGCGACCTGCTCTTCCTCGGCCGGGTGGACCGCCAGGTCAAGCTCCGCGGCTTCCGGATCGAGCCGGCCGAGGTGGAGGCGGTGCTGCGCCGGCTGCCCGGGATCCGCGACGTGGTGGTGGCGGCCCGGCGGTGGGACGGGCTCGGGGACGTGCTGGCGGCGTACGTGGCGGCGGAGCCGGGGGCCGGACTGACCGAGCGGGCGGTACGGGACCACGCCCGCGACCGGCTGCCCGGGTACGCGGTGCCGGCGGTGGTGGCGCTGCTGCCCCGGCTGCCGCTCACCCCGCACGGCAAGTACGACCACGACCGGCTCGCCGCGCTGCCCCTGCCCGCCGGGCGGACCGCCGCCGGCGACCCGGCGGACCCGGCCGCCCCGACGGACCCGGCCGACCCGGTCGGCGTGGTGCTCGACGCCTGGCGGCAGGTGTTGCCGGCGGGGGAGATCCGGCCCGGCGACGCCTTCCTGCCGCTCGGCGGCACCTCGCTCGCCGCGGCCCGGGTGGCCGCCCGGCTCACCGAGCGCACCGGCGTGCGGGTGACCCCCGCCGACGTCCTGCGCGCCCCCGACGCGGCGACCCTCGCCGCCCGGCTCCGCGAGGCGTCGCCCGAGGGGCCGACCGACACCGCCGCCCGGCTCGGAGAGGGGCCGACCGACACCGCCGCCCGGCTCGGCGGGGCGTCGACCGGCGGACCGGGCCGCGCCGCCGGCCGGGTCGCGCCCGGTGGGCCGGCGGTCGCGGGCGTGGGCGTGGGCCCGGCGCCGGCGGGAGCGCGGCGCGCGCCGCTCACTCCGGAGCAGCTCGGGCTGTGGCTGCACGACGAGCTGAACCCCGGCACCGACCTCTACGTCGAGCCGGTCTGGTTCAGCACGACCGCCACGGTGGACCGGCCCCGGCTGGTCGCCGCGCTGCGCCGGGCGGTCGCCGCCCATTCCGCGTTCGGCGCCGGGCTGCGGCTCGTCGACGGCCTGCCCGAGCTGGTGCTCGACCGGCACCCGCCGACCGTGGAGGTGGCCGATCTCGCCGACGGCCCGGCGCTCGACGCGGCCGTGCGGGCCCGCGCCCGCCGTCCCTTCGACACCACGGCCGAGCCGCTGCTGCGCTGCGCCGTGCTCGGCGCCGGCGACCGCACCGACCTGCTGCTGGTCTGGCACCACCTGGCGGTCGACGCGTGGTCCCTGCGGCTGTTCCTGGCCGACCTGGCCCGCTGCCACGACGACCCGGGCTGGTCGCCCTCGCCGTCGGCCACCACCCTGTGCGACCTGAACCTGCGCCGGTCGGCGCGGGTCGTCGACGCCGCCGTCCGGGAGGCCGTCCGGGCCACCGCGGCACGGGTGGGCGGGATCGCCGAGCCGGCCCCGGTGCCCGGCGGCACCGGCCGGACCGTGGTCACCCGTCCGGTGCGCGCCACGGCTCGCGCCCTGACCCGGACGGGCGAGGGCACCGTCACCGAGCTGGCCGCCGCCGCGTACGCGCGGGCGCTCGGCGCGCTGCTCGACCGGGACGCGGTGGTCGTCGGCTGCGCCACCACCACCCGCCGGGCCGCCGACGAGTTCGACGTCGCCGGGTACGCGGTCAACACCGTGCTGCTGCCCTGCACGGACCTGCGCGCCCCCTGGGCCGACACCCTCGGCCGGGTCCGGACGGAGCTGCGGCGGGCGGTGGCCGAGCAGGCCCCGTTCCGCGAGGTGGCCCGCGAGGTGCAGCGCGGCACCGGCGCGCCGCCCGGCGCGTACCCGACCTGCTACCTCGACTCGGTGGAGGAGCCGGAGCTGGTCACCGGCCCGGTTGCCTGGCGACGGCGGGAGCTGGCCCGCACCGCCAACCGGTTCCCGATCTGCCTGACCCTGCGGCAGCACCCCGACGGGGCGCTGTCCGTCCTCGTCGAGGCCGACGGGCGGGCGCTCACCCCGGACGGCGCGGCGGCGCTCGCCGCCGCCGTCACCGACCAGCTCGACGCGTACGCACAAGGAGACCCCGATGGCACGGATGATCGCGTTACGCCAGGTCGCCGAGGGACGGTTCGGGTGCGTGCTGACGGTTGAGTTCGCCGGCGACTCCGTCGGCCCCGGCCTCGCCGCGGCGCTCGCCGCGGCCGAGGCCGCCGGAGCGGCGGGCTCGGGCGGCGACCTGCCCGGCCCGGTCGTCGCAGGGCCGGACGTCCGGCACGAGATCTGGCGGCTCGACCCGGTGACGACCCTGGAGCTGCACCCGGGGCTGCCCGGCCACCGCGCGCTGGCGGACGCCTGCGCGGCGGAGTTTCTCCGGCTGCGCCCCGCCGACGTCGGCCCGGTGACCGTCGTCGGCTACTGCAGCGCGGCGGTCTTCGCCCACCACCTGCTCCACGCCCTCGCCGACGCCGGCGGGCCACCGGCCCACCTGCTCCTGGTCGCCGCGACCGTGCCCGACGAGGAGACGGTCCGCCGCGAGTACGCGCAGCTGCACCGCAAGCTCACCGGCGAGCCCGCGCCGGCCGACCCGACGCCGCTGCTCGCCGACCCGGCGGCCACCGTGGACCGGCTGCGCGACGAGCTGACCCGGCTCGCCCGCGCCTTCGTCACCGACAACGGGTTCGACGCGGCCGAGGCGGAGACTGCCGCCGACGAGATCGCGGGCCGGTACCTGGCCTGGCTCTGGTTCCTGCTGGACGCCGCCCGTAGCGGCCCGGTCCCGGTGCCGTTCCCGGTGCGCGAGGCCGCCGCCGACGAGGAGGCCATCGACCTGCTGCGGATGCGGGTCTTCGATCTGGGCATCGACGTCGGCACCACCGGTGCCGGCGCGGACAACGGGGGGGCGCGATGATGACGGACGTGACGCGCGACGGGGGCAGCCCGGTCGCGGAGGTCGTGGCGGGCGCCTGGCGCGCCGTGCTGCGGGCCGACCACGTGACGGCGGAGGACAACTTCTTCGTGCTCGGCGGCGACTCCCTGGTGGCCGCCCGGCTGGCGGCCCGGCTGCGCGCCGCCCTCGACGTGCGGGTGCCGCTGGCCGCCGTCTTCGAGCATCCCACGCTGGGCGAGTTCACCGCCGCGCTGCGCGCCGAGCACGGTCCCGCCGTGGACGAGGCCGCCGCGCTCTACCTCAGCGTGCTGGCCTGCTCGGACGCCGAGGCCGAGACGATGCTCGGGCGCCTCGATGACTGACGTGCTCTCCCCGCGCCAGGCCGCGCTGCTCGCCGCCCTGCGCGCCCGGCGCGCCGCCCCCACCGGCGGGGACGCGATCACCCCGGCCGGCGGGGACGCGATCACCCCGGCCGGCGCTCCCGTCGCCTCCGCCGGGCAGCGGCAGATGTGGTACCTGGCGCAGGCCGACCCGGACGACCCGGCGTACCTGGCGCCGGTGGCGTGGCGGCTGCGCGGCCCGCTGGACCTGCCCGCCCTGAGCGCGGCGGTGGACGCGGTGGTCGCCCGGCACGAGCCGCTGCGCACCACGCTGACCGTGGACGGGGACCGGGTGGTGCCGGTGGTCGCCGCAGCGCCGACCGGCCTGCTGCGGGTGGTGGACCTGACCGGACTCGCCGCGGCCGCGCGGGAGGACGAGCTGGCCGCCCGCCTCGCCGCCGAGGCGGGCACCCCGATCGACCTGGGCCACGGCCCCGTGCTGCGGGCCAGCCTGCTGCGCCTCGCCGACACCGACCACGTGCTGGTGTTGACCGCGCACCACGCCGCCGTGGACGAGTGGTCGCTGCGGATCGTCGCCGACGAGCTGTCCGAGGGGTACGCCGCCCGGCTGGCCGGCCGGCCCGCCGAGCTGCCCGCGCTGCCCGTCACGTACGCCGACTACGCCGACTGGCAGCGGCGCTGGCTGGCGGGGCCGGAGGCCGAGGCGCAGCGGCGCTGGTGGCGGGACCGGCTCGCCGGCGCGCCGCCGGTGCTGGAGCTGCCCACCCCCGCTCCCCGGCCGGCCGCGCCGTCGAACGCCGGCGCCACGGCCGTGTTCCCGCTGGACGTCGCGCCCGACGCGCTGCGGTCGCTGTGCCGGCGGCTCAACGTCACGCCGTACCTGCTGCTGCTCGCCGCGTTCCAGGTGCTGCTGGCCCGGTGGACCGGCCAGCACGACGTGCTCGTCGGCACCCCGGTGGCCAACCGCGACCGCCCGGAGACCGAGTCGCTGGTCGGCCTGTTCGTCAACACCGTCGTGATCCGGACCGACCTGACCGACGACCCGACCTTCGCCACCTGCGTCGCCCGGGTCCGGGCCGAGGCGCTGGCCGCCCGGGAGCGGCAGGAACTGCCCTTCGAGGGTGTCGTCGAGGCGGTGCGCCCCGCCCGGCACGCCGGGCACAGCCCGCTGTTCCAGGTGATGTTCGTGCACGCCGACGCGCCCGCGCCGCTGCGGCTGCCCGGGATCGACGCGGCCTGCGTGGAGGTGCCGACCCGCACCGCCAAGTTCGACCTGACGGTGGCCGTCCGCCCCGGCGCGGACGGGCTCGACGCGGTCATCGAGTACCGCACCGACCTTTTCGACGCGGCGACCGTGGCCCGGCTCGCCGGGCACTTCCGCACCCTGCTGGCCGACCTGCTCGCCGACCCCGACACGCGGATCCGCGACGCCCGGCTGCTCGCCGCCGAGGACCGCCGGCGGTTGCTGGTCGACTGGAACGACACGGCCGCCGCCGCACCGCCGGGGGAGAGCGTCCACGCGCTGGTCGCCCGGTGGGCCCGGGAACTGCCCGACGCCCCGGCGGTCGCCGACGACGCCCGTACCCTCGACTACCGGGAACTCGACGCCCGCGCCGACGCGCTGGCCGCGACCCTGCGCGCCGAGGGGATCGGCGCCGGCGACCTCGTGGGCGTCCTGCTGGAGCGGTCCGCCGCGCTGCCGGTGGCGCTGCTGGCTGTGCTGAAGACCGGCGCGGCGTACGTGCCGCTGGACCCGACCCACCCGCCGGCCCGGCTGGCGTACCTCCTGGCCGACACCGGCGCGCCGGTGGTGCTCACCTCGGCCGCGCTGCGGCACCGGCTCCCGGCGGGGCCGGCCCGACCGGTCGAGGTGGACCTCGACCCGGGGCCGCCCGCCGCACCGTCCCCGGTGTCCGCACCCACCGGCCCGGACGACCTCGCCTACGTCATCCACACCTCCGGCTCGACGGGCCGACCCAAGGGCGTGATGGTGACCCACCGCGGGGTGGTGAACTACCTGCGCTGGGCCGGCGCCGCCTACCGGCTGGGCCCGGGCGACGAGGTGCCGGTGCACTCCTCGATCGGCTTCGACCTGACGGTGACCAGCCTGCTGGTGCCGCTGGCCGCCGGCGCGACGGTCCGGCTGCTCCCCGACGACCTCGGGCCGGCAGGGCTCGGCGAGGCGCTGCTCGGGCGGCGCACGCCGTACGGGCTGGTCAAGATCACCCCCGCCCAGTTGGAGATCGTCAACCGGCAGGTCGCCGCGACCGGCGCCGCGGGCCGGACGCGGGTCTTCGTCATCGGCGGGGAGAACCTGCGCGCCGACCAGGTCGCCCTGTGGCGGGACCACGCCACCGGCACCCGGCTGGTCAACGAGTACGGCCCGACCGAGACCGTGGTCGGCTGCGCCGTGTACGAGGTCGGCCCCGACACCGCACGGACCGGCTCGGTGCCCATCGGCCGGCCGATCGCCAACACCACCCTGTACGTGCTGGACGACCGGCTCGACCCGGTCCCCGTCGGCGTCACCGGCGAGCTGTACGTCGGCGGCGCGGGGGTGGCCCGCGGTTATCTGAACCGGCCCGGCCTCACCGCCGAGCGGTTCCTGCCCGACCCGTTCGCCGCCGAGGGCGGGCGGCGGCTCTACCGCACCGGCGACCTGGCCCGGTGGCGTCCCGACGGCGTCCTGGAGTTCCTGGGTCGCGCCGACGGGCAGGTCAAGCTGCGCGGCTTCCGGATCGAGCCCGGCGAGGTGGAGGCGGCGCTGCGCCGGCTCCGGCCGGACTGCGACGTCGCCGTCGTGCTGCGCCGCGACGACCCCGACGACCCCCGGCTGGTCGCCTACCTGACCGGCGATGCGGACCCGGCCGCGCTGCGCGCGGCCCTGCGCGCGGAGCTGCCCGAACACCTCGTGCCGGCCGCGTTCGTCGGCGTTGACGCGCTGCCGCTGACCGGCAACGGCAAGCTCGACCCGACCGCCCTCCCGGCACCCGCCGGCGGCAGCCCGGAGCCGGCGGTCGAGGCAGGAGGCGTCGACCGGGCGGACGAGGCGGGGCGCGCCGGCCGGGCCGCCCCGCCGGCGGCGGAGCGGCCGGCCGGGGGCGCGCCGGTGGGCGACGTCGCCGCGGCCGAGCGGCTGGTCGCCGACGTGTGGCGGGAGGTGCTCGGCGTCGACCGGGTCGGCGGCCGGGACAACTTCTTCGACCTGGGCGGGCACTCGCTGCGGCTGCTGGCCGTGCACCGGCTGCTGGTCGAGCGCCTCGGCCCGGTGCTCACCGTGACCGACCTGTTCCGGCACACCACCGTCGCCGCGCTGGCCCGGTTCCTCGCCGGCGCCACCGCGCCGCCGGCCGTCCCGGCGCCGCGCGCGCCGCGCGCCGCCACCCGCGTCGGCGAGCCGGAGGACGCGATCGCGGTGGTCGGGATGGCCCTCCGGTTCCCCGGCGCCCGCACCCCGGAGGAGTTCTGGCGGCTGGTCCGCGACGGCGTCGAGGCCGTCCGCGAGTTCAGCACCGAGGAGCTGCTCGCCGACGGGGCGGACCCGGCGCTGCTCGGCGACCCGGCGTACGTGCGGCGGGGCACCGAGCTGCCCGACGTGGACCGCTTCGACGCCGAGTTCTTCGGCTTCACCCCGCGCGAGGCGCAGGTGCTCGCCCCGCAGCACCGGCTGCTGCTGGAGTGCGCCTGGGAGGCCCTCGAACGCGCCGGCCACGACCCCGAGGCGTACCCGGGGCAGATCGGGCTCTTCGCCGGCTCGGGCCGGGCCAGCTACCTGCTGGAGCACCTGCGGGACGCGCCGGAGGAGATCCGGGCGCTCGGGGAGTACCAGCTCGCGCTGAGCAACGACAAGGACTTCCTGGCCACCCGGGCGTCGTACAAGCTGAACCTGACCGGGCCGAGCGTGAGCGTCGGCACCGCCTGCTCCACCTCCCTCGTCGCGGTGCACATGGCCCGGCAGAGCCTGCTCGCCGGGGAGTGCGACCTGGCGCTGGCCGGCGGGGTGAGCGTCTTCCCCGCCCAGCGGCAGGGCTACCTGCACCACGACGGCGGCATCTTCTCCCCGGACGGGCACTGCCGCCCGTTCGACGCCGACGCGCGGGGCACCATCGCCTCCAGCGGCGTCGGCATCGTCGTGCTGCGCCGGCTCGCCGACGCCCTCGCCGACGGCGACCTGGTGCACGCGGTGATCCGCGGCTCGGCCGTGAACAACGACGGCGCCCGCCGGGCGGGCTACTCCGCCCCGGGCGTCGCCGGCCAGGCCGAGGTGGTCGGCCGGGCCCTCGCGGTGGCCGGGGTGGACCCCCGCACGGTGGGCTACGTCGAGGCGCACGGCACCGGCACCAGTCTCGGCGACCCGATCGAGGTCGCCGCGCTCACCGAGGCGTTCCGCCGCGGCACCGCCGACACCGGGTTCTGCGCGCTCGGCTCGGTCAAGGCGGCCATCGGGCACACCGACGCCGCGGCCGGGGTGGCCGGCCTGATCAAGACCGTGCTGGCGCTGCGCCACCGCACCCTGCCGCCGGTGGTCAACCTGCGCCGGCCCAACCCGGCGATCGACTTCGCCGCCAGCCCGTTCCACCTGCCGACCCGGGCCCGGCCGTGGCCGGGCGACGCGGGACCGCGCCGGGCCGGGGTCAGCTCCTTCGGGATGGGCGGCACGAACGCCCACGTCGTGCTGGAGGAGGCCCCGCCGGCCGCCGTGCCCGAGGCCGCCGAGCCGCCGGCCGGTCCGCACCTGCTGGTGCTCTCCGCGCGTACGCCCACCGCGCTGGACCGGGCCACCGACGCGCTGCGCGCGCACCTCGACGCGTACCCCGCGTTGCGGCTGGCGGACGTGGCCGCGGGCCTGGGCCGGCGGCGGGGGATGGCGCACCGGCGGGCCGTCGTCTGCGCCGACCGGACCGACGCCCTCGACGCGCTCGGCGACCCGGCGCGGCTGCTGACCGCCGCGACCGACGGCGACGCCGGGCTGGCCTTCGTCTTCCCCGGCCACGGGGCGCAGCACGTCGGCATGGGCGCCGGCCTGTACCGGGTCGAGCCCGGCTACCGGGCCGTCGTGGACCACTGCGCCGAGCTGCTGCGCGAGCCGCTCGGGGTGGACCTGCGGGCCGTGCTCGACCCCGCGCCGGCCGACCGGGCCGAGGCCGAGCGCCTGCTCGCCGAGCCCCGGATCAGCCAGCCCGCGCTCTTCGTCACCGAGTACGCGCTGGCCCGGCTGCTGGTCGACCGGGGCGTACGCCCCGACGCGGTGGCCGGGCACAGCCTCGGCGAGTACGTCGCCGCCTGCCTCGCCGGGGTCTTCTCCGTCGCGGACGCGCTGCGGCTGGTCCGCGCCCGCAGCGGGCTCGCCCAGTCCACCGAGCCGGGCGCGATGCTCGCCGTCTCCCTGCCGGAGTCGGAGGTCGCCGCGCTGCTCGGCGACGACCTGGACCTCGCCGCGGTGAACGCCCCGGGGCTGTGCGTCGTCTCCGGCCGGCCCGACGCCGTCGCCGCCCTGCGCGGGCGGCTCGACCGCGACGGGGTCGAGGCCCGGCCGCTGCTCGCCGACCGGGCCTTCCACTCCGCGCTGCTCGACCCGGTCCTCGACGACTTCCGCGCCGAGGCGCGGCGGGTCGACTACGCCGAGCCGAGCACGACGTTCCTGTCGAACGTCACCGGCGCCCCGGTGACGCCCGGGCAGGTCACCGACCCGGAGTACTGGGTGCGGCACCTGCGCGGGACGGTCCGCTTCGCCGACTGCGCCGCGCTGCTGGCCGACCGGGGCCTGGTCGTCGCCGAGGTCGGCCCCGGACACACCCTCGGCGGGCTGCTGCGCCAGGGCGGCGCGCGGCCCGACCGCGTGGTGCAGGTGATGCGCCACGTCCGCGCCGACGCGGACGACCACCAGGTCGCCCTCGACGCCGTGGGCCGGCTCTGGCTCGCCGGCGTACCGGTCGACTGGTCCGCCTTCCACGCCGGGCCGCGCCGCCGGGTGGAGCTGCCCACCTACCCGTTCGAGCGGCAGCGGCACTGGGTCGACCGCGCCGTCCCGGCCCCGCGCCCGGCCCCGCCGGCGCTCCCCGCCGAGGCGTCCGCGACACCGTCGGGGACGGGGCCCGTCGCCGAGGGGAACCGGCCGGCGCTGCCGACCGCCTACCTCCCGCCCCGCACCGACGCGGAGCGGGCGGTGGCGGAGATCTGGTCCGAGCTGCTCGGCGTCGCGCCGGTCGGCGCGCACGACGACTTCTTCGCCCTCGGCGGGCACTCGCTGCTCGCCACCCAGGTCGTCGCCCGGGTGCGCGCCCGGCTCGGGGTGGCGCTGCCGATCGAGGCCGTGTTCGCCCAGTCGACCGTCGCCGGGGTCGCCGCCGCCCTGCCGGCCGCGCCCGCACCGGCGGCGCCGCCGATCCCGCGCGCCACCGACCCCGGGCCCGCCCCGGTCTCCTCCGGGCAGCGCCGGCTGTGGTTCCTGGAACAGGTGCACGACCAGGTCGCGTACGCGGTGCTCACCGCCCTGCGGCTGCACGGCGACCTGCGGGTCGACGTGCTCGCCGACGCGCTGACCGAGCTGGTGCGCCGGCACGAGGTGCTGCGCACCGTGTTCCGCCCGGGCCCCGACGGCGGCGACCCGGTGCAGGTGGTGCTGCCCGCCGCGCCGGTCGACCTGACGGTGGTCGACCTGGCCGCCGACGCTCCCGGCGACGAGGCGGGCCTCGCCGAGCGGGAGCGCGTCGCCCTGGTCGCCGAGGCCCGCCGGCCGTACGACCTGGAACGCGGGCCGCTGTTCCGGCCGGTGCTGTTCCGCTCCGGGCCGGGCCGGCACGTGCTCTGCCTCGCGATGCACCACATCGTGTCCGACGGTTGGTCGCTCGGGGTGCTCCGGGCCGAACTGGGCGCCCTCTACGACGCCGTCGCCGCGGGCGCGCCCTCGCCCCTGCCCGAGCTGCCGGTGCAGTACGCCGACTACGCCCGCTGGCAGCGGGAGCGGGCCGCCGCCGACTCCGCCGACCTGGCGTACTGGACCGAGCGGCTGGCCGGCGCGACGGGCGCCCTGGAACTGCCCACCGACCGGCCCCGGCCGCCGGTGCAGACCTTCGACGGGGCGGTGGCCCGGCTGACCCTGCCGCCCGCGCTCACCGAGCGGGTCCGCGACCTCGGGCAGCGGCACGGCGTCACCCTCTACATGACGGTGCTCGCCGCCGTCCAGGCGCTGCTGTTCCGCTACACCGGGCAGCGCGACATCTGCGTCGGCTCCCCGGTGGCCGGCCGCGTCCGCGCCGAGCTGGAGCCGATGGTCGGCTTCTTCCTCAACAGCATCGTGCTGCGCACCACCCTGGACGGCGACTGGAGCGTCGCCCGGCTGCTCGACGAGACCCGCCGCACCGCCCTGGCGGCGTACGACCACCAGGAGACGCCCTTCGAGCGGGTGGTCGACGCCCTCGACGTGCCCCGGGACCTGAGCCGCAACGCCCTGTTCCAGGTGATGGTGAACCTGCTCAACCTGCCCGAGCAGGACCTCGCCATGACCGGCCTGCGGGTCGAGCAGCTCACCGTCGAACCCGGCACCGCCCAGGTCGACCTCGCCCTGTACGCGTACGACCGGCCCGACGGGCTGCTCTGCTGCCTGGAGTACAACACCGCGCTGTTCGACCCGGCGACCGCCGAGCGGATGCTGGCCCACCTGGAGACCCTGCTGACCGCGTTCGTGGCCGACCCGGACGGCCGGCTCGCCGACGTGGAGATCCTCACCCCCGCCGAGCGGCACCGGCAGCTCGGGGAGTGGAACGCCACGGACGCGCCGGCGCCGGCGGTCGGGCTGGCCCGGCTGGTCGAGGAGCAGGTGGCCCGCACCCCGGACCGTCCCGCGGTGACCTTCGCCGGCCGCACCCTCAGCTACGCGGAGCTGAACGTGCGCGCCAACCGGCTCGCCCGGCGGCTGCGCCGCGTCGGCGTCGGGCCGGACGTGACCGTGGCGGTGTCCCTGGAACGCTCGGCCGACCTGCTGGTGGCGCTGCTCGGTGTGCTCAAGTCCGGCGGCGCGTACGTGCCGCTGGACCCGTCGTACCCGCTGGACCGGCAGCGCTGGGTGCTGGAGCACAGCCGCTCGGCGGTGCTCGTCACCGAGCCGGGCCTGGCCGACCGGTTCGCGGACTTCGCCGGCCCGGTGCTGCGCGTCGACGACCCGTCCCTGGCCGTCGAGTGCGCCGCCGACCCCGAGCCGGTCACCGCGCCCGGGCACCTGGCGTACGTGCTCTACACCTCCGGCTCCACCGGCCGACCCAAGGGGGTGCGGGTCAGCCACGCCTCGGTGGTCAACCTGCTCACCGCGATGCGGCACACGCCGGGCCTGACCGCCGACGACACCCTGGTCGCGCTGACCACCTACGCCTTCGACATCTCCGTGCTGGAGCTGTTCCTGCCGCTGGTCGTCGGCGCCCGGGTGGTCGTCGCCGGCCGGGACGTCGGCTACGACGCCGCCGGGCTGGCCGGGCTGCTGCGCGGCGAGGGGGCCACCGTCATGCAGGCCACCCCGGCCACCTGGCGGCTGCTGCTCGCCTCCGGCTGGCCCGGGATGCCGGGGCTGAAGGCACTCTGCGGCGGCGAGGCGCTGCCCCTGCCACTGGCCCGCGACCTGGCCGCCCGGGTCGGCGAGCTGTGGAACATGTACGGGCCGACGGAGGCCACCATCTGGGCCACCGCGGCCCGGATCGCGCCCGACGCGCCCGAGGTCACCATCGGCCGGCCGATCGCCAACCTCCGGGCGTACGTGCTCGACGAGGCGCTGCGGCCGGTGCCCGTCGGCGTGGTCGGGGAACTCTGGCTCGGCGGCGCCGGGGTGGCCCGCGACTACCTCGACCAGCCCGCGCTGACGGCCGACCGGTTCCGGCCCGACCCGTACGCCGACCGGCCCGGCGCGCGGCTCTACCGCACCGGCGACCTGGCCCGCTGGCGTCCCGACGGCACCATCGAGTGCCTCGGGCGCAACGACTCCCAGGTGAAGGTGCGCGGCCACCGCATCGAGCTGGGCGAGATCGAGGCGGCCCTGCAGCGGCACCCGGCGGTGCGGGAGGCGGCCGTCGTGGTGCGCGACATCGACGGCGAGCCGGCCCTCGTCGCGTACCTCGCGCCGCGCCCCGACGACCCGGACGAGGGCGCCGGCCGGTGGCGGGCGTTCCTGCGCGACTGGCTGCCCGACTACATGGTCCCGACGACGTACGTCCCGCTCGACGCCCTGCCGCTGACCGACAACGGCAAGGTCGACCGGCGGGCGCTGCCGGCCCCGGAGCGCGGCGGAGCCCGGGCCGGCGACGGCGGCGCCGCGCCGACCACCCCGTTGCAGGCCGCCCTCGCCGAGCGCTGGGCGCAGGTGCTCGGCTACGACCGGGTGGGCATCGACGACGACTTCTTCGACCTCGGCGGGGACTCGTTCACGGCGATCCGGGCGCTCAGCGGCATCCAGCCGCCCATCAGCGTGCTGGACCTGTTCCGCCACCCGACGATCCGGGGCCTGACCGGGCACGCCGACGCCGCCGCGGGTGAGCCGGACCGACTGCTGCACGAGCTGACCCCGCCCCGCGCGGCCGCGCCGGCGGTGACGGTGCTCTGCGTACCGTTCGCCGGGGCCGGCGCGGTCACCTACCAGTCGCTGGCCGCGGCGATGCCCGAGCACGTGGCGCTCTACGCCCTGCAACGCCCCGGGCACGACCTCAACCGGCCCGACGAGCCGCCGCTGGAGATGGCCGAGCTGGTCGAGCGGTGCGTGGCCGAGGTGACCGCCGGCATCTCCGGACCGGTGCTGGTCTACGGCCACTGCATGGGCGGCGCCACCGCCGTCGAGCTGGGCCGGCGGCTGGAGGCGGCCGGGGTGGACCTGCTCCGGGTGGTGGTCGGCGGGCACTTCCCGGCGCCCCGGCTGCCGGGCCGGTTCGCCCGCTGGTTCCGCCGTGCCTTCCCCATGGAGCGCTGGACCTCCAAGCGGCACGCGCTGGACTTCCTGCGGGCCATGGGCTTCTTCACCGACGTGCTCGACGAACGGGAGAAGGACTTCCTGATGGGGGTCTTCCTGGCCGACACCCGGGTCGGGGAGGACTACTACACCGAGGTCTACGCGAAGGGGCTGCCCCGGCGCCTGGCCGCCCCCATCGTCTGCGTGGTCGGCACCGGCGACCGCGCCACCGAGCTGTACGAGGAGCGCTACCTGGAGTGGGCGTACTTCTCCGACTCGGTCTGCCTGCGCACCATCGAGGGCGCGGGGCACTACTTCCAGAAGCACCAGGCCACCGAGCTGGCGGGCATCATCCTGGCCGACCCGCCCGAGGCGGCGGAGGCGGCCGAACCGCCTGTCGCGGCGCACGCGCCCGAGCCGGCTGTGGCGCCGCACGCGCCCGAGCCGGCTGCCGCCGCGTCGGCCGTCGGCGAGGTGGCGGTCCCGGCCGCGCCCTCCCGGACGTCGGCCGGCGCGCCCCGGCCCCGCGCGGCCGGCGCGGCGACCGGGACCGGGCCGGTCGCCGGGTCCGCCGCGCCGCCCCGCCGGCGTGCGCCCCGGGCGGCCGCCCCCGCGCCGGTGCCGCCGCCCCGCTCCGGGCTGACCACGTTCTTCCTGGTCGCGTTCGGGCAGCTGGTGTCGCTGATCGGCACGGGGCTGACGGGGTTCGCCCTGTCGCTGTTCGTCTACCAGCGCACCGGCTCGATCTCCTGGTTCGCGCTGGCGTCCGTGCTGGCGCTGCTGCCGGCGGTGGTCCTCTCGCCGATCGCGGGCGCGCTGGCCGACCGCTGGAACCGCCGGCTGATCATGGTCTGCGCGGACTCGTTCGCCGCCTGCGGCACGGTCGTCCTGGCGGTGCTGCTCTGGTCCGGCCGGGCGCAGCTCTGGCACGTCTTCGCGGCCCTCACGGCCAGCGCCCTGGCCACCGCGTTCCAGCAACCCGCGTACCTCGCGGCGGTCACCCAGCTGGTGCCCAAGCGGTACTACGGGCGGGCCAACGGCCTCATCTCGCTGGGCACGGCGACCAGCACCGTGCTCGCGCCGCTGGTCGGCGGCGCGCTGGTGGTCGCGATCGGACTGCGCGGCATCGTCCTGATCGACCTGATCAGCTTCGCCGTCGCGGTCGGCATCACCCTCGCCGTACGCTTCCCCGACACCCTGTTCAAGAAGCGTGAGGAGTCCTTCGGGCAGGAGGTCCTCGGCGGCTGGCGGTTCATCGCCCGCCGGCACGGCCTGCTCGCGATGATCGTCCTGACCGCCCTGCTCAACTACTTCTTCGCCGTCGTCGAGGTGCTGGCCACCCCGCTCACCCTCTCCTTCGGCGACCCCTCCGTGCTCGGCATGGTGCTGGCCGCCAGCGGAGCCGGGCTGCTGCTCGGCAGCGTCCTGATGGGCGTGTGGGGCGGCACGGCGCGCCGGACCACCGGCATCCTGACCGGCGTGGTGCTGCTCGGCGTCGCGATGCTGATGGTCGGGCTGCGCCCGGACCCGGTCTTCCCGGCGGTGGGCCTGTTCGGGCTGGGCCTCGCCTCGGCGCTGGTCAACACGCACTGGCTGGCGATCGTGCAGGCCAAGGTGGGGCTGGAGTTGCAGGGCCGGGTGCTCTCCACCACGCTGATGCTCTCCTGGCTGATGGTGCCCGCCGGGTTCCTCACCGCCGCCCCGCTGGCCGAGCGGGTCTTCGAGCCGCTGATGGCCTCCGGCGACGGCGTCGCCGGGACGCTCGGCGCGGTGCTCGGGCACGGGCCCGGCCGGGGGATCGCGCTCACCGCCGTCGTCGCCGGGCTGTGCACCCTGGCGCTCGCCGCCGTCGGGTGGGCGTACCGGCCGATCCGGCGGCTGGAGGACGAGCTGCCGGACGCCGACCCGGGCACGGTCATCGTCAGCGACAAGGACCGCATCCAGGAACTCGCCGACCGGCGGCTGGCCGAGCTGACCGGCGCCCGCTGACCGGTCGGGTGCGACCCGCCGCGCCGGGCGCCGGGTGGTGCGCCGGGCCGTCCGATCAGTCAGGATGACCCTGCGCACGGGCGTCGCCGGGCCGCGCCGCGGCCGACGGCCCGCCCGCCGACGGAAGGAGACCCGTTGTCGTCCACCCTGCTCTCCCGTCGCGACCTGCGCTTCCTGCTGCACGACTGGCTGGAGGTGACCCGGCTGACCGAGCGGTCCCGCTACGCGGAGCACTCCCGGGAGACCTTCGACGCCGTGCTGGACCTCGCCGAGCGGGTGGCCACCGAGCGGTTCGCCCCGCACAACCGGGCCGCCGACCTGAACGAGCCCACCTTCGACGGCCGCCGGGTGCACACCATCCCGCAGGTCAAGCAGGCCCTCGACGTGTTCGCCGAGACCGGCCTGCTGGCCGCCAGCATGGATGCCTCGATCGGCGGGATGCAGCTGCCGCACGTCGTGCGGGCCGCCTGCTTCGCCTGGTTCCAGGCCGCGAACATCGGCACCTCGGCGTACCCGTTCCTGACCCTGGGCAACGCCAACCTGCTGCTGGCGCACGGCAGCCCGGAGCAGGTCGACACCTGGGTCCGGCCGATGCTGGAGGGCCGGTTCTTCGGCACCATGTGCCTGTCCGAGCCGCAGGCCGGCAGCTCGCTCGCCGACATCACCACCCGCGCCGAGCCGCAGGACGACGGCACGTACCGGCTGCACGGCACCAAGATGTGGATCTCCGGCGGCGACCACGAGCTGTCGGAGAACATCGTCCACCTCGTGCTCGCCCGGATCCCCGGCGGTCCGCCCGGGGTCAAGGGGCTCTCGCTGTTCATCGTCCCGAAGGTGCTGCTCGACGCCGACGGCGCGCTCGACGCGCGCAACGACGTGGTGCTGGTTGGCCTCAACCACAAGATGGGCTACCGGGGCACCACCAACACGCTGCTGAACTTCGGCGAGGGCGTGCACCGGCCGGGCGGGCGCCCCGGCGCGGTCGGCTACCTGGTCGGCGAGCCGCACCAGGGCCTGGCGCAGATGTTCCACATGATGAACGAGGCCCGGATCGGGGTGGGCGCGGGCGCCACCGCCCTCGGCTACACCGGCTACCTGAAGTCGCTCGCGTACGCCCGCCAGCGGCCGCAGGGCCGCCCGCTCGCGGACAAGGACCCCAGCGCGCCCCAGGTGCCGATCGTCGCCCACCCGGACGTGCGGCGGATGCTGCTGGCGCAGAAGAGCTACGTGGAGGGCGCGCTGGCGCTGATCCTCTACTGCGGCCGGCTGCTCGACGAGGAGAAGACGGCACCGGAGGCGGCGGACCGGGAACGGGCGCGCCTGCTGCTGGACGTGCTCACCCCGATCGCGAAGAGTTGGCCGTCGCAGTGGTGCCTGGCCGCCAACGACCTGGCCATCCAGGTGCACGGGGGCTACGGCTACACCCGCGACTACGACGTCGAGCAGCACTGGCGGGACAACCGGCTCAACCCGATCCACGAGGGCACCCACGGCATCCAGGCGCTGGACCTGCTGGGCCGCAAGGTCACCATGCGCGACGGGGCCGGGCTGGCGCTGCTGGTCGAGACGGTCCGCGCCACGGTCACCCGGGCCTGGAAGGCCGAGGGTGAGGCCGCGGAGCTGGCCGCCCGGCTCGGCGCGGCGCTGGACCGGGTCACCCTGGTCACCCGGCGGCTGTGGAGCGCCGGGGACCCGGAGGTGGCGCTGGCCAACGCCAGCGTCTACCTGGAGGCGGTCGGCCACGTGGTGATCGCCTGGATGTGGCTGGAACAGCTGCTCGTCGTGGCGGCGGCCGGTGGCCCGGGCGACGGCCCGGACGCCGACCTGCACGCGGGCAAGCGGCAGGCCGCGCGCTACTTCTTCCGCTACGAACTGCCCCGCACCGGCCCCCAGTTCGACCTGCTGGACAGCCTCGACCGGACGACGCTGGAGATGCGCGACGGCTGGTTCTGAGTCGTCGCGCGGGCCAGGGCCCCGGGGTCCGTGGGAGGGCGGCGGCGCGCCTATCCTTGCCAGGCATGAACCTCGGTGACACGACCGCCCCCACACCCGCCGAGGAGCGCCTGGCGGTCCTGCGGCGATGGTGGCGGCTGGCGGCTCCCGCGCGCCGCGAGGTCCGGCGGCTCAGCCGCGTCGGCCGGCGCCACCCGGACCGGGAGATCGCCTGGGTGGCCTGGCGATGGGCGCAGGCCGTGCTGCCGCCGGGCGCGCCGGAACCGGGACGCGTCCGTAACATCCTCGGCGCGGCCGGGTTCTGGGTGCTGATCCTGCTGGACCTGTTCGTCGGCTTCGATCCGACGAACCCGCCCGAGCCGCGGTGGCTCGACCGCCGCCGGGCCCGGCGCATCCTGCGGGCCGGCCCGCCCGTCGGCTGACCGACCCGCCGGCCCGGTCTCAGCCGTCGGCGAGCAGCCGGTCGCGGACCACCCGGCGCAGGACCTTGCCGATCTGGGAGCGGGGCAGGTCCTCGACCAGGACGACCCGTCGGGGCACCTTGTACGCGGTGAGGTGTCGCCGGCACGCCGTCCGGATACCGCTCTCGTCGAGGCCGGAGTCCTCCTGCAGGACGACCGCCGCCACCACCTCCTCGCCGCCGTGCTCGCCGGGCAGGCCGACCGCCGCGGCGTCACGGACGCCGGGGACGCGGCGCAGGGCGTCCTCCACCTCGGACGGGTAGACGTTGAACCCGCCGGTGATGATCAGCTCCTTGATCCGGTCGACCACCGTGACGAAGCCGTCGTCGTCCATCACCACGATGTCCCCGGTGCGCAGCCATCCGCCGGGCAGCAGCGCCGCCGCCGTCTCCTCCGGGCGCCGCCAGTAGCCGGCGAACACCTGCGGCCCCCGGATCAGCAGCTCGCCCGGCTGACCCGGGTCGCGGTCGCGCGCGGGGTCCTCCGGGTCCACGATGCGGATCTCGGTGGACGGGAACGGCACCCCGACGGTGCCGGGCCGCCGGGCGGGGGAGACCGGGTTGCCCAGCGCCACGGGGGAGGTCTCGGTCATGCCGTAGCCCTCGACCAGCAGCCCGCCGGTGACGGACTCCCACACCTGCACCGTCGCCGGGGGCAGCGCCATGGCACCGGAGATGGCGTACCGGGCGGAGGTCAGGTCCACCCCGCGTTCCCGGGCGGCGGTGGCCAGCTTCTCGTAGATCGGCGGGACGGCGGGCAGGAAGGTCGGCGGGCGGCGGCGCACCGCGTCCAGGGTCTGGTCGAGGTCGAAGCGGGGGAACAGCACCAGCGTGGCACCGATGCCCACGGCGAAGGTGAGGCAGAGCGTCAGCCCGTACGCGTGGAACAGCGGCAGCACCGCGTACACCGTCTCCTCGCCGTCGCGCAGGCCCGGTACCCACGCGCGCCCCTGCGCCGCGTTGGTCCGCAGGTTGCGGTGGGTCAGGACGGCGCCCTTCGGGGTGCCGGTGGTGCCGCCGGTGTACTGCAGCAGCGCCGTGTCGTCCGGGCCGGGGGCGGGATGGCCGGCGGCGAGCGGCGGGGCCGCGGCGACCAGCCGCTCCCAGGACAGTGCCCCCGGCGCGGGCGCGGTCATCGCCGCCCGGGCGGCGCGCGCCCGGGGCAGCGGGAGCCGCAGCGCCCAGCGCTTGCGCCGGGGCAGGGCGCGGGTCAGATCCACCGCGACCACGGTCTCGACCGCCGTCGCGCCGGCGGTGCGGCGCACGAGGGGTGCCACCTTGTCCCAGACGACCGCGACCCGGGCGCCGTGGTCGGCGAGCTGGTGGGTGAGCTCCTGCTCCGTGTAGAGCGGGTTGTGCTCCACCACCACCGCGCCGAGGCGCAGCACGGCGTAGAAGGCCACGACGTGCTGCGGGCAGTTGGGCAGCGCCAGCGCCACCCGGTCGCCCCGGCCGACGCCGAGCCGGCGCAGCGCCTCCGCCGCCCGGCCCACCTGGCCGGCCAGGTCGGCGTACGTGGTGGTGGCGCCGAAGAAGTCGAGGGCGACCCGGGGACCGAACCGGCGGGCGGCGTCGCGCAGGAGGTCGACCAGCGACTCGTCGCACGGCGGGATGGTCGCCGGCACGTCGGGGGCGTAACTGCGCAGCCAGGGCCGCTCCGCACTCAGGTCCATGTCCGTCCTCCACACCTCGCGTCCCGTGGGCCTACTTCACGGTAACCTACGGTCGCGTAGGTATCGACCGGGTCCCCCGTGGACGGGCGCCGGCTCTACACTCCGACGATGCGGGATCGGCGGGTGGCGGCGCTCTGGTCGGTCTTCGTCCTGGTCGCCGCGGGGTCGTCGGCGCTCGTGACGCTCCGCCCGGACCGCCTCTCCGACCTGCACATCTACCGTGGCGCGCTGCTGCACCTGCACGCCGGCCTGCCCCTGTACGAGTTCGAGGCCGCGAACGGCGGGCCCTTCACCTACCCACCCTTCGCGGCCCTCGTGCTGTGGCCGGTCGCCGCCGTCCCCGAGGGCGTCGCGCAGGGCGTCTGGCTGGCGCTGACCTGCCTCGCCGTGGTGGCCATCGCGGTGCCGGTCGGTCGCCTGCTCGGCGACCCCGGGCGCCGGCGCTCCCTCGTCGTGCCGGCCGTCGCCTGCGCCCTCATGCTCTCCGCGCCGGTGCAGAGCAACCTCCGCTTCGGCCAGGTCAGCATCTTCATCGTGCTGCTCGCGCTGCTGGACGGCATGGGCGTCGTCCCGGCCCGGCTGCGGGGCGTGCTCGTCGGGGTGGCCGCCGCGATCAAGCTGACCCCGCTGCTGTTCGTGGTCTACTTCCTCGCCACCGGCCGCCACCGTGACGCCGGGCGGGCCGTGGCCACCTTCCTGGCCTGCGCCGCGCTCGGCGCGGCGGTCCTGCCCGGGGCGAGCTGGACGTACTGGACCGAGGCGGTGCGCAACACGTCGCGGATCGGCAACCTCGCCTCGCTCGGCAACCAGTCGGTGCACGGCATGCTGCTCCGGCTGGGGCTCGACCAGGCGTCCCTGCCGCTGCTCTGGGCGGCCCTGGTGGCCGTCGTCTGCGGGGTGGCGCTGGTGCGGGCGCGGCGGTTGGCCGCGCAGGGGCGGCCGGGCCACGCCGCCGTGCTCGTCGGGTGCGCCACCGTCGCCGCGTCCCCGGTGTCCTGGACCCACCACCAGATCTGGCCGGTGCTGGCGGCGATGCTGCTGGTCGGCGCCCAGGGCATCGCCAGGCGGGTGGCCGGCGCCGCGCTGCTGGTGACGATGGTGGTCTCGCTGGGGGCCGTGCTCGCCCCGGTCTCGACCACCCCCGGGATCCAGTTCCTCTTCGAGAACGCCCGGGCCCTCGGCGTCGCGGTGCTCTGCCTGGCCGGGTTCGGCGGGGCGGCGCTGGCCGTGGCCGGCGCGGAGCGGCGGACCCCGGCGGCCCGTGGCTGGCTGCGGGTGGGCACCACCGCCGCGCTGGCCGTGGCGTTCTTCGCCGTGCAGCCCCTGCCGGCCGGCGCCGACCCGACGTTCAAGGCGTACACGCTCTCCGACGTCGACAACCCGCGCTACTTCTTCGTCTGTCGCGGCCCGGCGGAGTGCGCCGCGTACGGCACGGACGCCCCGGTCACCTTCGGCACCCGCCGGGAGAAGACCAAGGTCCGGGTCAACGGGGTGGTGTCGCCGGAGGTCGCCCGGCTGGAGTACCACTCCGCCCCGGGCGGCGCGCCCCGCGCCATCCCCCTGCTGGCGCCCCACCCGGGGCCCCGCACGTTCTCGTTCCGGTCGGCCACCATGACGCACGGCCGGCTGGTGGCGTACGCCGCCGACGGGCGACCGCTCGCCAGTTACGACGAGGAGCTGGCCGCCGCGCTCGACGTCACCGGCGCCCGGCGGAGTGGTGCGTCGCCTGCCGCCCCTTGACCAGCGCCAGGACGACGACCGCGAGCAGCGCCACCGCACCGATGATCACCAGCCAGCGGACCGCCTCCAGGAGCAGCCCCAGCAGGACGAGCACGCCGGCGATGACGGCGACGACCCAGAGCATGGCTCGCATGTCCACCTCCCGTGACTCCCGACCGCGCCGCGCGGCCCCCGCCCGCCTTCCCGGTCCGGTCCGTGGCATGCCGCCACAACGGCCGGAAACGCCGGGTGGCGGGGGCGCCGCGCGGCCACGGTCAGCGCCGGGCGACGTAAACGGTGTTCGCCGACTCCCCGCCGGTCAGCGGGTTGGCGAACGGGACGACGTGCGCCCGCGCGGTACGGAACACCGCGGCGAGCGCCTCCTCGAACCCGGGATCCGGCGGGTCGTCCGACCAGAGGGCGAAGACCCCGTCCGGGTGCAGGTGGGCGGCGAGCCGGCGCAGGCCGTCCGGGGTGTAGAAGGCGGCGTGGCGAGGGTGCAGCACGTTGCGCGGCGAGTGGTCCACGTCGAGCAGCACGGCGTGGAACCGCCGCCCCGGCTCCCGCGGGTCGAAGCCGGTGCCGTCGGCGACGACGGCGAAGAAGTCGGCCCGCACGAAGCGGGTGCGCGGGTCGGCGGCCAGTCCGGCGGCGAAGGGCAGCAGCTCCCGGCGGTGCCAGTCGATGACGTCCTCGATCGCCTCCACCACCAGCAGCGAGGCGACCCGGTCGTCGGCGAGCGCGGTGCGGGCGGTGTAGCCCAGGCCGAGGCCGCCGACGACCACGTCGAGGTCCTGCCCGGCCAGCGCGGCCAGCCCCAGCCGGGCCAGCTCGATCTCCGCCACCGGGAAGAGGCTGGACATCAGGAACTCGTCGTCGAGCTTGACCTCGTACACGTCCACGCCGAGCGACGGGTCGCGACGCCGCCGCAGGCTGATGAGCCCGATCGGGGTCTCCCGCCAGGCCAGTTCCTCGAATCGCACGCCCACGGGGCGGGATGCTACCCGGCGGCGCCCCGGCCGCCGGCCGCCGGCGCGCATTCCCGCCGCCCGGCGGGGTATGCGTGCAGCGTCGAGGGCCGCCGACCGGGGGCCGGACAGGGAGCGCGCACAGTGGCGGAGATGCTGGCCGGACGGCTGCACCTGGCGGACCGGACGCTGCGGATGGAGCAGGTGGCGGTGCCGGAGCCGGAGCGCGGGCAGGTGCGGATCAGGGTCGGGGCGGCGGGGGTCTGCCTGTCCGACGTGCACCTGATCGACGGCACCCTCACCCCGCTCTACCTGCCCGGGGACGTGGTGACGCTGGGCCACGAGGTGGCCGGCGTCATCGACGCGCTCGGCGACGACGTCGAGGGGTGGGAACCGGGCCAGCGGGTGCTGCTCCAGGCCGGGGAGCGGGACCGGCGCGGCACGGTGTTCACCCGGGGCGTGGACTACGACGGCGGCTGGGCCGAGTACGCCGTGGCCAACGAGGGCACGGTCGTGCCGATCCCGGACGACCTGCCGTTCGAGCAGGCCTGCATCATTCCCGACGCGGTCTCCACGCCGTGGGCGGCGGTGACGGAGACCGCGCGAACCCGGCCCGGCGAGGCGGTCGGGGTCTGGGGCGTGGGCGGCCTGGGGGCGCACGCCGTCCAGTTGCTCCGCCTGGTCGGCGCGGCCCCGGTGATCGCGGTGGAGCCGCTGGCGGCGGCGCGGGACCGGGCGACGACACTGGGGGCCGACGCGGTGCTCGACCCGGCCGACCCCGCGTTCCGCGACGCCGTGCTGGCGCTGACGGACGGGCGGGGGCTGGACGTGGCGTTCGACTTCGCCGGGGTGACCGCCGTCCGCGAGCAGGCGCTGACGGTCCTCGGCCGCCGGGGCCGGCTGGTGCTCGCGGGAATCGCCAACAAGCCGGTCACCATCGCCTCGGACAGCCCGTTCAACTACTTCCAGCAGGCGGTGCTCGGTCACTACGGTTCGGAGCCCGAGCACGTCGTGCAGCTCGTCTCCCTGGCCCGGCAGCGGCGGCTCGACCTGAGCGCCTCGGTCAGCGACGTGCTGCCGCTGGGCGAGGCGGAGGAGGCGGTGCGGCGGGTGCAGAGCAAGCAGGGCAACCCGATCCGGCTGATCCTGCGTCCCTGAGCGGCGCCGCCCGTCCGACGCCCCGCCCCCTCCGGCCGCTGACGCTCCCTGCCTCAGGCCGCCGGTGCACCGCCCGGGGTGGGCCGGCGCGCGGTGCCGTCCCACTGCCAGGCCGTTCGTCGGGGCAGCCCGGGCAGCGCGGTCCGGCCGGTGCACCAGAGCAGGGTGTCCGAGGGGCGGTGCCCGGCCGGCGCGTCGGGGAACAGCCGGGCCACCGCGGCGGCGCTGGCCCGCTCCGGCAGCGCCCAGGTGAGGCCGAGGGCGCGGGTGATGTCGTACGTGTGCGCGGTCAGCTCGACGAGCCCCATCGCGGCGAACCCGGCCGGGTCGGAGTGCCCCCACGGGTGCCAGGCCCGCACGTGCTCGGCGCTGTGGCGGACCGTGGTGGCCAGCAGCGTCGCGGCGATCCCGATGCCCTCCAGGCAGGCGGGGATCTCGGCGTGCGGATCGAGGGCGGCGAAGAGGGTGATGTACCGGTCGGTGGGGCGGGCGATGAGCAGGCCCGCGTAGCCGACCACGCCCAGGGCCAGGTGGTCGAGGGTCTGGCGGCAGCTCCAGTCGAGGCCGGCGGCGGGGACCGACCAGTCCCGGTCGGCGCCGCCGGCCAGGACCGCCCGGCACTCGTCGGCGGTGGCGGAGACCAGCTCCGCCCAGGCCCGGGTGTCGCCGGGGAGCGCCGGCACCGTGCGCGCGGCCGTCGCGGGGGTGGGTGACGCCACGGTCACCTCGTCCCGGCCGACGGACGCAGGACGCTGACCAGGCTCGCGTAGCTGTCCGACCCGTGGCCGTCGGCCTCGGCCTTCTGCATCATGGCCTTCAACAGCTCGGGCAGCGCGTTGTCGACGCCCCGGTCGGCGGCGGCGTGGATGAGGTGGTCGATGGCCGCGATCTGGATGTCGACGGTCGCGTCGTCGCCCGGGTACCGCCCGGCGTCCACCTGCGCGGCGTACCGGGTCAGGAAGGTCCCCACCGTGCCCAGCCAGCGCAGCGCGACCGGCGTGAAGTCGGCGGCCGACGTCCCCTCCGCGCCGACCAGGGCCGCGCCGTGCAGCCAGCCGGTCATGGTCGACCACATCAGCCCGAGCAGCGCGACGTCGTAGAGCGAGGCCAGTCCCGGGTCGTCGCCCAGGTGCAGCGGGTCGCCCAGCGCCGCCAGGGTCGGCCGGTGGGTCGTGAAGACCTCCCCGGCGCCGCCGAAGAGGAACATCACCTCGGTGCTGCCGACGCCCGGCGGCGTGGTCATGATCGCGCCGCCGAGGTAGTCGATGCCGTGCGCGCGGGCCCAGGCGGCCGTGTCCCGGGCCTGCTCGGGCGAGCCGGAGGTGAGGTTGACCAGCGTCCTGCCGGCGAGCTGGTCGACGGCCGGGTCGAGGACGGCGCGCAACGCGGGGTAGTCCCGCACGCAGGCGATGACGAGCGGGCTCGCGGCGACCGCCTCCTGGGGGGTGTCCGCCGGGCGGGCGCCCCGGTCCACCACCGCCCGGGCCTTCTCGGCGGAACGGTTCCAGACCGTGACCGGGTGGCCGCGTTCCACGAGCGCGCCGGCCAGCGCGGAGCCCATCTGGCCCAGCCCGATGACGGTCACCGGTGTGCGTCCGGCATCCATGCCACATCTCCTTGTTCGCGGTGTTGCGTGATCAGGTACGGAGCAACCCTCGCAGCGCCGGACACGACCCGACAGTGACAGTGGAGTCGGCTATCACCAAATTCCTGCCATAGGATCGACGGCGTGAGCGTGCGATCTGTCGCCGTGGTGGTCACCGAGCCGCTCGGGCTCCCCTCGTGGGACCTCTACGAGCTCGCCATCCCCTGCACGGTCTTCGGCCAGCCGCAGCCCGACCTCGCCGACCCCTGGTACGAGCTGCGGCTGTGCGGGGCGGGCGCGCAGCGGGCCGACCGTCCGATGGAGTCCGGGTTCGTGCTGCGCAGCCCGTACGGGCTCGACGACCTGGTCGGGGCCGACACGGTGATCGTGCCGTCCGTGCCGGACTCCTGCGTCGAGGACGGCGAGCCGCTGCCGGTGGAGCTGGTCACGGCGCTGCGCCGGGCGTACGACGCGGGCGCCCGGATGGTGTCGCTCTGCACCGGGGCCTTCGCCCTCGCCGAGGCGGGGCTGCTCGACGGCCGCCGCGCCACCGCCCACTGGATGCACACCGCGCAGCTCGCCGAGCGGTACCCCAGGGTCCAGGTCGACGACTCGGTGCTCTACGTCGACGAGGGCGACGTGCTGACCAGCGCGGGGCTGACCGCCGGGCTCGACCTGTGTCTCCACCTGGTCCGCCGGGACCTGGGCGCGCACGTCGCCAACCAGCTCGCCCGGCGGATGGTGGTGCCCGCTCACCGGCCGGGCGGCCAGGCACAGTTCATCGACCTGTCGGTGCCCGTCGAGGACGACGCGGGCCTGGCGCCGGTGCTCGAGTGGGCCCGCGCCCACCTGGACCGCCCGCTGACGGTCGAGGACCTGGCGCGCCGGGCGGCGATGAGCCCCCGCACGTTCTACCGGCGTCTGCAGGCGGCCACCGGCTCGACCCCGTTGCGGTGGCTGCTCCACCAACGCCTGGCCCGGGCGCAGGGCCTGCTGGAGATGACCGACCTGCCGATGGAGAAGGTCGGGGAGTTGAGCGGGCTCGGCACGGCCAACAACCTGCGCCACCACTTCCTGAAGCACGTCGGGGTGTCGCCGCGCGAGCACCGGCGGGCCTTCTCGCGGGCAGTGCGGCAGCCGCACGTCGACTGACCTGTGGACGTCGGAGGGCGGTCGCCCGGTGCCTGGTCCGATCGTGGCCATGGCCGGGTCGGCCTGGCAGCGATGGGCGTGACCCGGCGCCGGACCGCCGAACGGGGGCGACCCGCCGGGCCGTCGGCCACGGCGCCGATGACGCCGCCGCTGTGGACCGTGCCGCCGGCGATCCACGAGGACGAGACCTTGACGGCGCACACCGCTGGTGGCCGCGCTCGGTCGGGTCACTCGTGGATCGCCGGCCGCATCCCGCCGGTGTCGGTCGGTCCGGAGCCGGTGGCCACGCCGTCCGGTGGCGTGGCGTCAGAGCGCCGCGGGCTGCTCCGTGGCGGGCTTGGCGCCGTCCGCGAGCTTGAGCCAGACGACCCCTGCGATGATCACCGCCAGCCAGAACGCTCGGGTGGGGGTGAGTGACTCGTCGAAGAACACCGGACCGAGGACGGCCGCGCCGACGGCGCCGATGCCGGCCCAGACGGCGTAGCCGATCCCGACATCGATGTTCCGCAGGGCGACGCTGAGGCAGAAGAGGGTCAGGAGGAAGAAGGCGACGGCGGAAACGGACCAGCCGACGCGGGTGAATCCTTCGCTGCCTCCGACGCTGAGCGCGTAGCCGACCTCGAACGCTCCGGCCAGGAGCAGCACGAGCCAGGCGCCGGCCTTCGTGTTGTGCCGGGCAACTGTCGCGGTCATGGGATTGGTCCTTTCGATCGGGTCGAGGGTGTGGATGGGGCCGGCGTGAGCGCCGACGGGTGGGTCACGCCGCTCCACTGAGCTGCAGTCCGACGACGCCGCCGATGACGACGAGGATGCCGAGGAGTTTCCTCACGTCCAGGCGCTGCCCGATGAACAGCGCGCCGACGACGACGATCCCGACCCCTGCCACGGAGGTCCAGAGCGCGTAACCGACGCCGACGTCGAAGGTCAGCAGCGCCAGGCTGAGGAAGAAGGTCGCGATCGCGCCACTGACGAGGGTCGCGACGGTCCACCACAGGTGGGTGAAGCCCTTCGCCTTGCTTGCCGAGAAGGCCACCGTGATCTCGAAGATGACGGCGATGCCCAGGTAGAACCAGTTCATGTCGTTCCTTTCGTTACCGAGGAGAAGGGCTGCCCGCGCCGTCCCGGCCGAGGAGGTGGAAGCGTCGGAACGGCTCCAGCGCCCCCGCGACGGGCAGGCGGTACACGGGGATGGGCAGGGCTGAACGGTCGATCCGGAACGCGGGGTAGCTCCCGCGATAGTCGAATCCGTGCGCCGCGACGGTGTCGCTGTCCACGGCGACGTAGATTCGCCCGACCCGGTGGTCGAGGGCGAAGCGGTAGCACAGGCCGCACGGCTCGCCCGTCGCCAGCAGCCAGGTGCCCGTCAGGTCGCCGCCGTCGCGGTCGCGCAGAGCGGCCCGCATCGCGACGATCTCGGCGTGCGCGGTCGGATCTCCCGTTTCCCGTACGAGGTTGACCCCGGGCTCCGCGACGTAGCCGTCCTCGCCGACGAGCACGCCCACGAACGGCAGGCCGCCACCGTCGACGTGGCGGATGCCGAACTGCACCGCGTCCGCCATGAGCGACGCCAGCGCCGCGTCGGTCCAGCTCATGGCAGTGGCTCCCGGCCGGCCGCCTCGTCCACGGCCTTCTTCAGGCGATCCGCGTCGAGCACTCCGGAATGGAGGCGGCCGCCGATGCGGAAACTGGGGACGGCGCGCACGCCCACCGAATCGGCCGCGTACCGTTGTTCGGCGAGTTGGCGGGAGCGTCGTTCCTCACTCGCCAGCGCCCGTTCCACCTCGGATCGGTCGAGACCGACCGTGGCGCCGACCTCGACGATCACCCCGTCCTCGCCGATGTTTCGATCGTGCTGGAAGAACGCGCGAAACATCGCCGACGAGTACTCCCGCGCGACGCCGTGTTCCGTCGCCAGTTGCAGGGCCATGAACGCCTTGGCGGTGCGTGGCTGCGGAGAAACCGAGGGCAGGGCGATGTCCACGCCCAGCCGCCGGGCCATCGGGTAGACGGACGCGCGCCAGACCTGCGGCAGGTAGTCGTCCTCCGGCCTCAGCGTCGGCACCGGATCGGGTCGCAGCTCGAACGGCCGGACGACGACCTCGACGTCACGTTCGCGTTCCAGCTCCGCCACCGCGTCCTCGACGAGGAAGCAGTAGGGACACACGTAGTCCACGAACAACTCCACCGTCGTGCTCACTGTGCCCGCTCCCCGGCGGCAGTTGATTTGGCTGTACATACATATATGGGGGGCGGCGTGGCATAGCTGGAGCCCTCGAAGCCCGCCGCACTCAGGTGCATGTGCATGCAAGTAAAGTACCATGCTTCTGCGGCATGGCAAGCGCCCCGCCATGGACGCCGGTGGGGCCGGCCGGCCGGCGAGGTGCTCCGGGTCGTCGCGCCAGGCCCGGAGCACCTCGTCGTCGGTGAAGAAGACGAGCGTCAGTTCGTCGCCGTCGTCCGTCACGGCCGAGCGCCCGCCCAGCTATCCAGGCCGGCGGGCGACCAGCTCGCACCTTGATCGTCTTCCGGCGCTCGCGGGAGGTAGTTGGCGTCACCCCCTCGCAAGCGCAAAGACATCGACCCTGACCGCCCCCGACTGGACCGACAGCGGCCCGGGCGTGCCGGGCGACCGGACTCGGCAGGCCGTCGAGATCACCGCCGTAGGCGGCGTGCAGGCGGCTGCCGGGGCCGCGCCGTGGTGGTCCACCCGTCGCCTCCGCCCGTCCCGTCCCTCGCGACGCAGGGTCCTCGGGACATCGACGCAACGCTTATCCTGTGCCCCGACCGCATTACCGGAAGGGATCCCATGCCGTCGCGGCAGGACCAGCTGCACTCGTACCAGTTCACCGTCCAGCGGGCGGTCGCCGCCCTGGTGATGCGGGAGACCGATCCGGCGCGTTCGCCGTTCCGGCGGCTGGCCGGGGCGGCCCTGGCCAGCGTCCTGGTCGCGGCCATCGGCCTGGGCGGCTTCGCCCTCTACGGCCTCTTCGCCGGCGGCGGCAAGACGTGGCGCGACGCGGGCGCGGTGATCGTCGAGAAGGAGTCCGGCGCCCGGTTCGTCTACCGGGAGCAGAAGCTGCACCCGGTGCTGAACTACGCCTCGGCGCTGCTGATCATCGGCGCGGACCGGCCGAAGACGGTGCTCGTCTCCCGACGTGCCATCGACGGCGTGCCGCGCGGGCTGCCGCTGGGCATCGCCGACGCCCCGGACTCCCTGCCCGCGCGGAGCCGGCTGTCGACCGCGCCGTGGACGGTCTGCTCGGTGGCCGGCGGCGAGGACGACCGGTCGGCACCGCGGTCGGCACTGCTGATCGGCGTGGCCGGCGACGGCGGCCGGGCCCTCGGCGACGACGCGCTGCTGCTGCGCCACCCCGACGGCGGGCTGCACCTGGTCTGGCACCAGCGTCGCCACCTGTTGCGTGACCCCAACCGGGTGCTGGCCGCCCTGGCGGCCACCCGGGCCCGGGCGGTCCCGGTGGCGCCGGCGCTGCTCAACAGCCTGCCCGCGGGCGCCGATCTCGCCCCGCTGGCCCTGCCCGACGAGGGGGAGCGCTCGGCGCGGGTGTCCGGGGCGCGGATCGGCGACGTCTACCTGGTGCGCAACTCGGGCGGCGGCCGCCAGTACGCGGTCGCGCTGCGGGACGGCCTGGCCGGCATCACCGAGTTGCAGGCCGGGCTGCTGCTCGCCCGCACCGGCCAGGGCGAGCCGGAGCCGATCACCCTCGGGCGCTTCGCCGCGCTGCCGAAGCTGCCCGACCTCGCGCCGACCGGGCCGACCGCCCCGCCGACCGCGCCGCCCCGGCTGGCCGCGCCCGACGGGTCGGCGCTCTGCGTGCGGGTGGGCGACGATGGCGGCGCGAGCGAGGTCAGGCTCGGCGTACGGCTGCCCGACCTCGCCGCCGCGCCGCGCGCCGCGTCCCCGGCGTCCGGCGGCGGGGTCCGCGCGGACCACGTCGTGGTGGAGCCGGGCCGGGGCGCGGTGGTCGAGTCGGTCGCGGCGCCCGGCGCGTCCGGTGGCGCGGTCTCCGTGGTCACCGACCTGGGCCGGCGCTACGTGCTCGCCGGCGGGGAGGTGCTCGGCATGCTCGGCTACCGCGACGTTCGGCCGGTGCGGCTGCCGGCCGGCCTGGTCAGCCTGGTGCCCGCCGGCGCCACTCTCGACCCCGCCGCCGCACGGGTCGTGGCCACCCCCGCCTGACCCGGCCAGCCCGCTGGCTCGACGCCGGCCGGTCGGCTCGGCGTCGCCGGGGACCGCTCTGTCTCGGTGCGGCCCGGCCGGGTGCCGCCCGCCGGGAGGGCGCGGCTTCAGTCCGAAGGGCGGCGCAGCACGGTGACGGCGAAGTCGGCGTCGTCGCGCCACGGGCGCAGGTCCCAGGTGGCGAAGCGGTGCTCCAGCCGCAGCCCGGCGGCGACGGCATCGGCGTCGAAGTCGGTCAGCGGGTAGCCGCGGTCGGTGCCGAAGCCCACCGCCACCACGCCGCCCGGGCGCAGGTGGGCGGTGACCCGGCGGAGCACGTCCCGCTCGGTGCCGGGGGCGACGAACACCAGCACGTTGCCGGCGATGACGGCCCCGTCGAACGGCTCCGGCTCCCCGGCGGCCGCCAGGTCCAGCTCGGCCAGGTCGCCCACGAGCCAGCGCGGACCCGGGTGGTCGACGCGGGCGGCGTCGACCAGCGCCGGGTCGACGTCCACACCGACGACCGTGTGCCCCCGGGCGGCCAGCGCCGCGCCCACCCGACCGGTGCCGCTGCCCGCGTCGAGGATCCGGGATCCCGGCGGGACCAGGACGTCCAGCAACCGGGCCTCGCCGGCCAGGTCCGCCCCCTCGGCGGCCAGCCGACGGAACCGGTCGATGTACCACTGCGAGTGCTCCGGACCGTTCTCGGTCACCCAACGGGTCGGCTTTCCCATGCCGTCACCGTAGCGGGATCTGCGCCACCCTCCGGCGGCGGGCGGACCTGCGCCGGCGGTCCGCCCGCGCGGGCGGGAGGCGCCCCGGCGCGCGGTCCTGGTCAGGTCAGCGCGAGGAAGGCGGCGGCGGTGAGCGGGGCGCCGACGGCCGCCCCGGCGAGCACCTGGGCCACCGTGTGGTCGCGCAGGCGCACCCGCGACCAGGCCACCGCGGCGACCAGCGGCCAGAGCGCGTGCAGCGCGGGGCCGAAGACCAGCACCAGGACGGTCACCGAGCCGGCGGCGGTGGCGGCGTGCACGCTGAGCTTCCACCAGTGGTTGACCGCCGTGGCGGCCGCCCCGTTGACGAGGGTGGCGGCCATCAGCGCGACCAGCGGTCGGGGCGCGTCGAGGGCGGCCAGCAGCGCGACGCCGACCGCCACGGAGGCCAGCCCGAGGGCCAGGGGTCGCAGCCGCTGCGTGTGGTCGCCGATGTGCCGGTCGGTCAGCCAGCCTCGGCGTACGCCGTACACCACCACGCCGACCGGGACGACCGCGCAGAAGAACAGGGCGGCGCCGCCCCAGCGCAGCACGCCGCCGAGGCTGCCGGTGGCCCGGGCCGCCACCACCAGGGGCATGACGGTGACCAGCACGCTGGGCGCGAGGACCTCGGTGACCAGTCGGGCCGCCCGCCGGCCGGGGCCCCGGTCGGCCGGGTCGACGGCGGGCGGGCCGGCGCTGGGCACGTCGGTGCCGGGCGGGGCCGCCGCGGGCGCGCCGCCGGGGTCGGTTCCGGTGGCGGGGGAGGCTTCCACCGGGACATCCTCGGGCGAGCCGACGCCACGCGGCAACCCCGCCCCGCCTCACCCCTTCTCCGCGCCGCTGGTGAGCCCCTCGGTGAGCAGCCGTTCGCTGGCGAAGAAGAGGATCACGATGGGCAGGGTGAGGATCACCGAACCCGCCATCAGCACCGTCTTCGGCACCTCGACGCCGTCCGCCAGCTGCGCCAGCCCCAGCGACACCGTCCACCGGTGCGGCTTGTCGACCAGGAAGAGCAGGGCGAAGAGGAACTCGTTCCAGGCGATCATGAAGTCGTACAGGGCGACCGCCATGATGGACGGCGCCGCGAGGGGGAGGCTGACCCGGCGGATGATGCCGAGCCGCCCGGCGCCGTCGATGGCGGCCGACTCCTCCAGGCTGACCGGGATGGTCTCGAAGTAGTTGCGCAGCATGTAGACCGAGACCGGCAGGGTCTGCGAGATGTAGACCAGCACCAGGCCCAGCAGCGAGCCGCGCAGCCCGGCCCGGGTGAAGACCACGAAGAGCGGGATCGCGATGACGATCGACGGGAACAGGTAGACCGCCAGGAAGAGGAAGTCGACCTGCCGCCGGCCGAAGAACCGCAGCCGGGCGACGGCGTACGCGCCGGGGATCGCCACGACCAGCGTCAGCAGGGTCGCCGCGACGGCGACCAGGCCGCTGTTGCGCATGAAGGTGAGGAAGCCCTGGCCGCCGTCGTCGGCGGCCTTGACCACCTCGGCGTACGTGTCGAAGGTCAGCTCGCCCAGGCCCACGACCAACGAGCCGGGGTCGAGCAGCAGCCGCTCGATGGGGCGCACCGAGAGCACCAGCATGTAGTAGAAGGGGAAGACGGTGACCAGCAGGAACGCGGCGATCACCAGCCGGCGCAGCCAGCGCAGGCCCACCGTCTCGACCCGGTCCCGGTCCATCAGTCGACCCTCCGTCCACCGAAGAAGCGCAGGTACACCAGCACGAACACAATCAGCACCACGGCGAGCACGACCGCCTGCGCCGCGGCCGCGCCGATGTCCGTGCGCGCGGTCAGGAACTCGTAGACCCGGACGCTGACCACCTCGGTGCCGGCGGCCCCGCCGGTGAGCAGATAGACGTCGTCGAACTTGTTGAACGTCATGATGAAGCGCAGCACGCCCAGCAGGCCGATCACCGGCAGCAGCTGCGGCAGCAGGATGTGCCGGAACCGCTGGGTGGGGGTGGCCCCGTCCACCCGGGCGGCCTCCTCCAGCTCGCCGGGCACCGCCTGGAGCCGGGCGAGCAGGAACAGGAACGCGAACGGGAAGTAGCGCCACGCCTCGAACGCGATGACCGTGGCCAGGGCCGTCGACTCCTGGGACAGGAACGGCACCGGGGTGTCCCAGCCGAGGAAGCGCCGACCCCAGTCGTTGACGATGCCGAGCTGCGGGTCGAGCATCACCTGCCAGACGAAGGTGACCGCGACCACCGGCGCCACGTACGGCAGCAGCATCGACGCGCGCACCAGGGTGCGGCCCCGGAACGGCCGGCGTACGACGAGCGCCGCCACCAGGCCGAGCAGGATCGAGCCGGCCGTGCTGGCGACGCTGTAGACCAGCGTGGTCCACAGCGTGTCGGCGAAGCCCGGGGTGTTCAGCACCCGCTCGACGTTGTCCATCGTGAACTCGCCGAAGAGCCCGGTGCGGCGCAGCGTCGCCAGACGTACGCGCTGGAAGGCCAGCACGACGGTCCAGACGATGGGGATGCCGATGACCGCGACCACGACGAGCAGGGTCGGGGCGACCAGCGCGAGCCCGGCGCGCGCCTCGCGGCGGCGCAGGGTCAGCGGCCGGCGGCGGGGGGCCGGGGCCGGCCGCTCCCGGGTGGGGGAGCGGCCGGTGCCCGGCGCGGCGCTGGTCAATTGACGCCCGCCTCGATCGCCTCCACGTCCTTCTTCGCCCGGCCGGCGGCCGCGGCCGCGTCGGACTTGCCGGCGACCACGTCGTTCAGCGCCTTGGGCACGGGCAACTCGCCCAGGATCGCGCCGACCAGCTTGCCCTGGCCCTGCGTGAGGCCCCAGCGCTGGAAGGTGTCGGGGCTGCGCCGCAGGCCGGCGAGCACCTCCTCGCCGTACACCTCGGCGAGCGGCTTCTTGGCGTCCACCCCGGCCTGGCTGGCGTTCCACGCGGTCAGGAACTTCTCCGGCTCGGCCGCGGTGCCCTTGCGGACGGGGAAGCGCCCCTCGGGGGACATGCCGAACCAGCGCGGGTATGCCTCGCCGAGCAGGTGCTCCACGAAGGACTTCGCCGGGTCGGCGGCGGCGCCGTCGAGCACCGCCCACGAGCTGATCTCGCCGTACTGGGCCGGAGCGGCGCCGTTCGGGCCCTTGATCGCGGTGACGAACCCGCTGTTGCGCGCCAGGAAGGCCGGGTCGTCCTGGCACTGCGGGCAGGTCGGCTTGGCGTCGTCGCGCAGCCCGGCCAGCTCGTCGAGGATGAACGGCGACCAGATCAGCATGGCCGCCTTGCCGGCGAAGTAGGTGGCCCGCGTGGTGTCCACGTCCTGCGCGCCCTTCACGGAGCTGGTGCGCATCAGGTCGCCGTAGAAGCGGAACGCCTCGACGCACTCGGGGGAGTCCAGCCGCACGGCCCCGGAGTCGTCGGTGAGCTGGCAGTTGTTGGCCAGGGCCAGGTGCTCGAAGGTCTGCTGGGTGAACACGTCGCCGGGGGCGGTGGCGGCGGTGATGCCGGCGACGCCGCCGGTGTTGAGCTTCGCGGCGGCGGCGGCGATCTTCTCGTACGTGTCGGGGGCGGGCAGCCCCGCGGCGTCGAACAGGTCCTTGCGGTAGACGAGGAGCTGCCCCCAGCCGTCGCTGGGCACGGCGAGCTGCCTGCCGTCGTCGGCGGTCAGCTCCAGCGCGCGCGGCGAGAAGGTCTGCCGGCCGAGCGCCTCGACGACCTCCGCGTTCGCCGAGGGGTGCAGCAGCTCGTTGCCGGCGAGGGTGCGCACCCCGGCCAGCGACACCGACCCGACCACGTCGGGCAGCTCGCCCGCGGCGGCGCTGGAGGCGATCAGCGAGGGGAACTGGTCCTCGTTGACGGTGACCAGGTCGACGGTGATGCCGGTCTTCGCGGTGAAGTCCGCGACGATCGCCTTGGTGGCGGTGACCCGGTCGGCCACGTCCTCCAGGCTCCACACGGTGATCTTCTTGCTGTCGCTGTCGGATTCTTCGTCGCCGCAGGCCAGCAGGCTGGCCCCGGTGACTGCCATGATCAGGGTGGCGGCGAGTATCCGCATCGGAGGTGCTGACATCGATGGCACTCCTCTCGAAGGGTATACAAGGGATTCAACGCCTTCGATTGATCAATTACAAGACATATGCCGATTTTTTGCCTACGATGGAACCCAGTGCTACCGGGATGTGACTCATGGTCAACTGGGTTGTCTCTCTGGCCGGGCCCCGACGGATCAGCCTCGAGCCCTGCCCCCCGGATCCGCTCGGCCCCGGTCAGGTCCGCGTCCGCACCTGCTACTCCGGCATCTCGGCCGGCACCGAGCTCACCCTCTACCGGGGCAGCAACCCCCGGCTGAGCAAGGACTGGGACGACGTCAGCAGGATGTTCGTGCCCCGGCAGACCTCCGTGCCGTACCCGCTGGTCGGCTTCGGCTACGAGGAGGTCGGCGAGGTCGTCGAGGTCGCGCCCGACGTGGCCGACCGGCGGGCGGGGCAGGTGGTCTGGGGCATCTGGGGGCACCGCGCCGAGGCGGTCGTGCCCGCCGACGCCGTGCACCCGCTGCCCGCCGGGTTGGATCCGCTCGCGGCCGTCTTCGCCCGCCCCGGGGCGATCGCCCTCACCGCGGTGCTCGCCGGCGACCTGCACCTCGGTGACTGGGTCGGAATCTTCGGCCAGGGCGTCATCGGGCTGCTCGCCACCCGGCTCGCCGCCCTCTCCGGCGCCCGGGTCGTCGCCGTCGACCGGGTGGCCGCCCGGCTGGCGCACGCCACCCGGCTCGGCGCCCGCATCACCGTCGACGCCGGCGCCGAGTCGGCCGCCGCCGTGCTGCGCCGGGCCACCGACGGCCGGGGCGCGGACGTCTGCCTGGAGCTGTCCGGGGCCTACCCGGCGCTGCACGAGGCGATCCGCTCCACCACCCACGCCGGCCGCGTCGTGGCCGCCGGCTTCTACCAGGGGCAGGCCGACGGGCTCGGCCTGGGTGAGGAGTTCCACCACAACCGGATCCAGCTGGTGGCGGCCCAGGTCTCCGGGCCGACCCCGGCGCCCGGCATGGCCGGCCGGTGGACCGGAGCCCGCGTCGCACACACCTTCATGGACCTGGTGGCCGAGGGCAGCGTCGACCCGCTGCCGCTGGTGAGCCACGTCGTCGACGCGAGCGCGGTGGCCGACGCGCTGGCGCTGCTCGACCGCGGTGACGGTGACGCCCTCCAAGTCGTGCTGAGGTTCCCATGACCATTCCCCTGGCCTGTCAGGAGCAACTCCTGCCGGGCACCGACCTGATCCAGAAGTACGCGCTCGCCACCGCGCTCGGCTACGACGCGATCGAGCTGCGCGGCCGGGGCGACCTCGCCCTCGCCCGCCGGCTGCCCGAGCTGCGCCGGGCCCGCGCGGCCGGCGTGGTCATGCCCACCGTCTGCGTCGAGATGGACCACTTCATCGGCGACTTCGATCCCGACCGGTCCCGCGACGCGGTGCGCAACCTGCGTTCCCAGCTCTCCGTGATCGCCGAGCTGGGCGGCGTCGGCGCGATGACCCCGGCGGCGTGGGGGATGTTCTCCCGGCGGCTGCCGCCGTTCGAGCCACCCCGCTCGCCCGCGGGCGACCGGCAGGTGCTCGTCGACGCCCTCGGCGAGCTGGGCGAGCACGCCCGCGCCGAGGGCGTCACCCTCTTCCTGGAACCGCTGAACCGGTACGAGGACCACATGGTCAACCGGCTCGGCGACGCCGTCGCCCTCTGCGCGGCCGTCGGGCTGCCCTCCGTCCGGGTCGTGGCGGACACCTTCCACATGAACATCGAGGAGGACGACGTGCACCGGGCCCTGCGCGCCGCCGCGCCCTACCTCGGGCACGTGCAGGTCAGCGACTCCAACCGCTACCAGCCGGGCGCCGGCCACCTCGACTGGCCGGCCCTGGTCCGCACCCTGCTGGAGATCGACTACCGGGGCTGGCTGGCCCTGGAGTGCCGGCTGCGCGGCGACCCCGTCCGCGCCCTGCACCAGGCCGCCGCCGTGCTGCGGCACGCGCTGCCCCGGCAGGCGGCGGCATGAGCACCGACACCGCCGGCGGCCGGCACACCGACGGCCGCCGGCCCGCCGACACCATCGATGACGTGCCCGCCGACACCGTCGACGGCGGGCCAGACACCGTCGGCGGCGGGCCGCGCGGCGGACAGGGCGGCGCGGCGGGCGCGGGACCCGCCGCCGGCGCTCGTGACGCCGGGGCGCTGCGCCGCCTCGCCGTCGCCACCCTCGACGGCAACTGGGAGCACGACCACACCGTGCCCTCGCGCACCCTCTACCCGCACCAGTGGAGCTGGGACTCGGCGTTCAGCGCGATCGGCTGGGCCCACGTCCGCCCCGACCGCGCCTGGCGGGAGCTGGCCAGCCTGTTCCGGGCGCAGTGGGCCGACGGGCGGGTGCCGCACATCGTGTTCAATCCGGCGCTACGGGTGGGCTCGTACTTTCCCGGGCCCGAGTTCTGGAACTCGGCCCTCGCCGACGGCGCCCCGGCCGCCGCCACGTCGGGGCTGATCCAACCGCCGGTGCACGCGCCGGCCGCGTGGCTGGCCTACCGCCGGTGCCCCGCCGAGGACGGGCGGGCCGCGCTGCGCCGCCTCTATCCCGGGCTGGTGGCGCAGCAGCGCTACCTCGCCACCCACCGGGACGTCGGCGGGGGCGGGCTGGCCTGCATCGTCCACCCGTGGGAGTCCGGGCTGGACAACAGCCCCGCCTGGGACGCGCCGATGGCGGCGGTGCCCGCCGACGCGGCGGTCATGCGCGCGTACCGCCGGCACGACACCGCGCACGCCGACGCCGCGCACCGCCCCACGGACCTCGACTACGCCCGCTACGTCGCGATCGTCGCGTCCTACCGGGAGCACCGCTACCGCGACGAGGGACTCGCCGTCCGACACCCGTTCCTGGTGGAGTGTCCGCTGGTCAACGCGGCGATGGGGGCGGCCGAGCACGCCCTCGCGCGGATCGCGCCGCTGGTCGGTGCGGACCCGGGCCCGCACCGGGAGCGCGCCGCCCGGATCACCGAGGCCCTGGTGCGCCGGCTGTACGACCCCGCGACCGGCACCTTCCAGCCCCGGGACCTGCGCGCCGACCGTCTCGTGCCGGCCCGGACGGTGCTCGGCCTCGTCCCGCTGGTCCTGCCCGACCTGCCGGCCCGGCAGGTGTCGGCGCTGGTCGCCGAGGCGTGCTCGCCGCGGTTCGGGCTGGCCGCCCGGATGGACCGGCCGCTGCCCAGCCACGACCGCACGGCGCCGGACTTCGAGCCGCTGCGCTACTGGCGCGGGCCGAGTTGGATGAACGTCAACTGGCTGGTACGCCGGGGGCTGCTCACCCACGGCCACCCCGACCTGGCGGCCGGCCTGCGCGAGTCGATGATCGAGCTGGTGGCCCGGGCCGGCTGCCACGAGTACTTCCACCCGGACACCGGCGCCGGGCTGGGCTCGCCGGCCTTCGGCTGGACGGCCGCGCTGCTGCTCGACGTCCTCGCCGACGACCCGGCCGGCTGAGCCGGCCCGGCCGCCCCGGTCAGCCGGCCGGGATCAGCTCCCGCAGCAGCCGCTCCACCCGAACCCGGATCTCGTCGCGGATCGGGCGGACGGCCTCGACGCCCTTGCCGGCCGGGTCCGCCAGCTTCCAGTCCTCGTAGCGCCTGCCCGGGAAGACCGGGCAGGCGTCGCCGCAGCCCATGGTGACGATGACGTCCGAGGACTCGGCCGTGGCGTACTCCAGCAGCTTCGGGGTCTGGTCGCTGATGTCGACGCCGACCTCCCGCATCGCCTCGACGGCGGCCGGGTTGACGGTCCCGGCGGGCGCCGAGCCGGCGGAACGGACCTCGACGGCGTCGCCGGCGAGGTGGCGCAGCCAGCCGGCGGACATCTGCGAGCGGCCGGCGTTGTGTACGCAGACGAACAGGACACTGGGCTTGTCGCTCACGGGGTGCTCCCTTTCAGTGCGGGACGGAGACGGTCGGCCGGTCCGCGGCCGGCGACGGGAAGAGGCGGCGGCGCGCCCAGAGCGAGACGTAGACCAGGGCGACCAGGACCGGCACCTCGATCAGCGGCCCGACCACGCCGGCCAGGGCCTGCCCGGAGGTGACCCCGAAGGTGCCGATCGCGACGGCGATGGCGAGCTCGAAGTTGTTGCCGGCAGCGGTGAAGGCGAGCGTCGTGGTGCGCTCGTAGCCGAGGCCGACCGCCCGGCCGAGGGCGTAGGAGCCGGCCCACATCACGGCGAAGTAGACCAGCAGCGGCAGGGCGATGCGGACCACGTCCAGCGGCCGGTCGGTGATCGCCTCGCCCTGGAGGGCGAACAGGATGACGATGGTGAAGAGCAGCCCGTACAGCGCCGTGGGGCCGATCTTCGGCAGGAACCGCCGCTCGTACCAGTCGCGCCCCCGGGCCCGCTCGCCGAGGCGACGGGTGAGGTAGCCGGCCAGCAGCGGGATGCCGAGGAAGACCAGCACGTTCCCCGCGATGTCCCAGCCGGAGACGGCCAGCGCGGCGCCCTCGAGGCCCAGCCAGCCGGGCAGGACGGCGAGGTAGAACCAGCCGAGCAGCCCGAACGCGAGCACCTGGAACACCGAGTTCAGCGCGACGAGCACCGCGGCGGCCTCCCGGTCGCCGCAGGCCAGGTCGTTCCAGATGATCACCATGGCGATGCAGCGGGCCAGCCCGACGATGATCAGCCCGGTACGGTACTCCGGCTGGTCGGGCAGGAGGACCCAGGCCAGGGCGAACATCAGCGCGGGCCCGACGAGCCAGTTCAGCAGCAGCGAGGAGACCAGTAGCCGCCGGTCGCCGGTGACGGTGTCGAGGCGGTCGTAGCGGACCTTGGCCAGCACCGGGTACATCATGATCAGCAGGCCGAGGGCGATCGGCAGCGAGATGCCGCCGATCTTCACCGCGTCGAGCGCGGTGTCCAGGCCGGGCACCAGCCGTCCGAGCAGCAGCCCGGCGGCCATCGCGAGGCCGATCCAGACCGGCAGGAACTGGTCGAGGCGGGACAGGCGTCCCACCACGGCCGTGGTGGCCGGATCGTCGTGGGCGGTGGTGGTCACGGGGCTCCCGTTCGGGTCGTGGGTGTCGGCGCGTCGGCGGGTGTCGGCCGTCGCGACGCTGCTGGCATGACGGCGGGGGCGAGCCGGTCGACCCGGGCCTCCAGCTCGGCGTACGCCGCCTCGAACGCCTCGTCGGTGTCGACGCGGACCGGGTCGGGCACCGACCAGTGCAGCCGCGGCCGGGCGGGGCCGGTGAGGTCCTCGTGGGCGTTGTCGCAGACGGCGACGACCAGGTCCTCGGCGCGGACGACGTCGTCGACGTGGGCGGTGCCGACCGGGTCGAGGCGCAGGCCGTGGCGGCGGGCCACCGCGACGGCGCGCGGATGCACCCGGGGCGCCGGGGCGGTGCCCGCCGAGGCGGCCGGGGCGTGCGTGCGCCGCGTCCACAGGGCGGCGGCGAGCTGGGAGCGGGCGGAGTTGTGGGTGCAGACGAAGACCACCCGGCGCGCCTCGTCCAGCGGCGGCGGGGTCAGCGTCGCCAGCGCCGCCGGGCACAGCCGCAGGTAGGTGCGGCGCCGGTCGCCCTCGGACCGCGAACGGGTGACCAGGCCGGCGTCGGTGAGCACCTTGACGTGGTGGGCCACCAGGTTGGTGGGCAGGCGCAGGGTCTGCGCGATCTCGCCGGGGGAGGCGTCGCCCAGCAGCAGCGCGTCCACGATCGCCAGGCGCGCGGGCTCGCCGAGGGCGGCGTGGATCCGGGCGCGCGCCGCCAGAGAAGGGTCAATGTCCATTGACTCAACCATCGCTGAGCCATTCGGCGGATGTCAAGCGGGAGTGCCGTGCCGCACTGCCGGGGGGAGGCCGGCCACGCCGAGGGTGGCGGGGTGACGCCGGTGGGCGGTCGGTCACGTCGCCGGACCGGGCGGCTCGGGTCAGCAGCAGGTCAGTAGGTAGGCGCGCAGGTCCGTCAGGGCGGCGAGCGCCCCGTCGAGGTCGGCCCGGTAGTACACCGTCTTGCCGGCGCGCCGCGACGTCACCACCCGGCCGCGTCGCAGCAGGGTGAGCTGTTGCGACGCCGTGGCCTGGCTGATCCCCGCGCGCTCGGCCACCTCGCCCACGGAGAGCTCGGCGCCCTGCGCGAACAACATCATGATCCGCTGCCGGGTCGGGCTGCCCAGTGCCTTCAGGAACTCCTGTGTGGCCGGCCCCAGCCCGCTCGGGGGGTCGCCGGAGGGCTCGCTCGCCGGCCGGGGCGTCGCCTGGTCCATGCCCCCAGCCTTCCGCACCATCATCATATTGTCATTCAACGAAACGACGGGTCCGTCAGGCGTGCGGGAGCGGGTCGACCGGCACCACGGCCGCCGGCGGGACGTCGTCCCGGTGGAACGGCGCCAGCGCCGGCGCCGACCGATCCGCCCCGGCCCGGCGCGTCGTTTGCCGGCGCCGGGCCGGGGTAAGCGCGGGGCCGGTGACGACAGGAGGGCGCCGTGCGGTTTCCCCTATTCGTCGACGCGGTGTCCCGCCGGTCGGGGCTGTCGAGCGCCCAGTCCGCCACGATCGCCCGCGCCGTGCTGCAGACGATGGTGGAGCGGATGACCGGCGGCCGGTCCGGTGACCTGGCCGGGCACCTCCCCGACGAGCTGGACGGCTACCTGGGCGCGCCCGGTCCCGCGGACGGCCCGCCGATGGCGTTCGGGCCGGCGGAGTTCCTGCGCCGGGTGGGGGAGCGGGCCGGGGTGGACGACGCCACCGCCCGGACCGGCACCGCCGCCGTCTTCGCCACGCTGCGGGAGGCGGTCACCGTCGACGAGTTCCGCGAGATGGTCGCGCGGCTGCCCCGGGACTTCGACGGCATGAGCCAGCCGATCCCCCGGCCACCGTATGACACCTGATGGGTGGCCGGTTCATTGGACGTTCACAAGTCGCCTGTGGACATCGACCCCGATCACAGGAAGACTGATGGCCTGAGGGGTGTTTCGCCGCAGAATTACCGGCCGGTAAGCAAATAGACGGAAACTCCTCTACGCGCCAGGGGGATGATCGGACGGACTTCTCCGGCCGTTGCGCGAGGGTGTCGTCGGCTGTTCGGCTGGACTCTAATCGATGATCTTTCGAGCCAGGTATCGAGCCTTATGCTGCTTCCATTGTGAAGTCCTGGGGGGGATCATGATCGCGTTTGTCGAACGCTGCACGCTGCCCTTGAGCGGGTCCGCCACCGCGCGCTGACATGGCAGAACCGACGGTAGTCAATCGCTTCGGTGCTGTCGCCGCCCGTCAACCCGATCAGCCGGCAGTCCTCGGCGAGGGTGCCCCGCTCAGCTACGCCGCGCTCGCCGGCGCCGCTGGTGGGCACGCCGCCGCGCTCGCCGCGGCCGGGTGCCGGTCCGGCGACCGGGTCGCCCTGCTCACCGGGCACGGGCCCGCCACCATCGCCGCCATCCTCGGCACGCTCGCCGCCGGGTGCGCGTACGTGCCGCTGGACCCGGGCTTCCCGGAACAGCGGCTGCGGCACATGCTCGCCGCCGCGGACGTCGGCACCGTCCTCTGCGGAGTCGAGCACGCCGGGCTGGCCCGCTGGCTCACCGCCGACCGGCCGGCCGTGCGGGTGCTGACCGTCGACGACGTTCCGGCCGCGCCACTGCGGCCCGTGCCCGTCGACCCGGACGCGCTGGCGTACGTGCTGTTCACCTCCGGCTCCACCGGCGTGCCGAAGGCGGTCGGCCAGACCCACCGCAACCTGCTGCACGTGGTGGACAACCAGATCGACGCCCTCCACCTCGGACCGGACGATCGGCTCAGCCTGCTCGCCTCGTTCAGCTTCGACGCGGCGATCCCCGACCTCTACCCGGCGCTGCTCGCCGGGGCCGCCGTCGTCCCGGTGGAGCTGCGCCGGCACGGCCTCGCCCACGCCGTCGAGCAGCTCGCCCGGCACGGGGTCACCGTCTACCACTCCACCCCGACCGTCTACCGCTTCCTGCTCGACACCCCCGGCCCCCGCCTCGACCGGGTGCGGGTCGTGCTGCTCGGCGGCGAGCAGGCCACCCACGCCGACGCGGCCCGCGGGCGGGACCGCTTCGCCCCCGACTGCGTGCTGGTCAACGGCTACGGCGCCACCGAGATGACCTTCGCCGCCCACTACGCGCTGCCGCTCGCCGACGCCGACCCCGCCGCCACCGGCCCGCTGCCGATCGGCGTGGCCCTGCCCGGTTACGAGCTGCGCCTCGCCGAGGACGGCACCGGCGCCCACGAGAGCGGCGCCGACCGCACCGGGGAGATCGTGGTGCGCAGCCCGCACCTCGCCCCCGGCTACCTCGGCCAGGACAGCGACCGGTTCTCCGTCGACCCCGACGGCGTGCCGACGTACCGGACGGGGGACCTCGGCGCGCGGCTGCCCGGCGGGGAGCTGATCTGCCTCGGCCGGCTGGACCGGCAGGTCAAGGTGCGCGGGTTCCGGGTCGAGCTGACCGAGATCGAGGCGGTGCTCGCCGACCAGCCCGGTGTCGCCGGGGTCCGCGCCATCGCCCGCGACGGCGAGCTGCTCGCGTACGCCCGGCCGGGCGGCGGCGAGCTGGACCCGGCGGCCCTGCGCGACGCCCTCGCCCGACGGCTGCCGGACTACGCGCTACCGCGCGCGGTCGTGGTGGTGGCCGAGTTCCCGCTGACCGTCACCGGCAAGATCGACGAGCGGGCGCTGCCCGACCCGGCGCGGACCGTGCCCGCCGGGGAGGCGCCGGCCACGCCCACCGAACGGATCGTGCACGACATCTGGTGCGAGGTGCTCGGGCGCGACGCCGTCGCCCGCACCGACAGCTTCTTCGACGTCGGCGGCCAGTCCCTGCTGCTCGGTCGCGTGCAGCAGCGGCTCGCCGAGCGGTTCGGGGTGCGGCTGCCGATGCTCCGGCTCTTCGAGCACCCGACCGTGGCCGCGCAGGCCCGGCTGGTCGACACCCCGCCGGAACCGGTCCGCGCGCCCGTCGCGCCCGCCCCGGTCGCGCCGGCGACCGCCGCCCGGGAGTACACCGGCGAGGAGATCGCCGTGGTCGGCCTCGCCGGCCGGTTCCCGGGCGCGCCCGACGTCGCCACCTTCTGGTGGAACCTCTGCGCCGGGGTCGACTCGATCCACGACCACACCGACGAGGAGCTGGCCGCCCTCGGCGTGGGCCCCCGCCTGCGCGCCGACCCCCGGCACGTCAAGGCGGCCGGCCGGCTCGACGGGGTGGCCGACTTCGATGCCGAGTTCTTCTCCTTCGGCGCCGACGAGGCCGCCCGCACCGACCCGCAGCACCGGCTCTTCCTCGAGACGGCCTGGGAGGCACTGGAGGACGCCGGGCACGACCCCGCCCGGTTCCCGGGGCTGGTCGGCGTCTATGCCGCCACCTCCGCCAACCGGTACTTCCTCTTCCACCTGATGGACAACCCGGCCGTGGTCGGCGACGTCGACCCCGACGACTGGGAGGCCCGGCTCGTCGGCCGGCAGTTCACCGACCACCTGCCCGGCCAGGTGGCCTACCGGCTCGGCCTGACCGGCCCGGCGGTCGCCGTGCAGAGCGCCTGCTCCAGCTCGCTGGTCGCGGTCTGCCTCGCCGCGCAGAGCCTCGCCGACTACCAGTGCGACATCGCGCTGGCCGGCGGCGTGAACGTCACCTGGCCGCGCTACCGGCACACCCCCGGCGGCCTGGCCTCCCCGGACGGCCGCTGCCGCGCCTTCGACGAGGCCGCCGCCGGCGCCGGCTTCGGCTCCGGGGCCGGGGTGGTCGCCCTGCGCCGGCTCGCCGACGCCCAGGCCGACGGCGACCGCATCTACGCGATCCTGCCCGGCTGGGCGGTCACCAACGACGGCGCCGACCGCGCCGGGTTCGCCGTACCCGGGCCCGCCGGGCAGGCCGCCGCCGTCGCCGGCGCGCTCGCCGCGGCGGAGGTCGCCCCCGGCGAGGTCCGCCTCATCGAGGCCCACGGCAGCGGCACGCCGCTCGGCGACGCCATCGAGGTCGCCGCGCTGCACGAGGTGTACGCCGGCGCCGGCCCCGCCGACACCTGCGCGCTCGGCTCGGTGAAGACCAACATTGGCCACCTCGACGCGGGCGCCGGCATCGCCGGGCTGATCAAGGCGGTGCTCGCCGTGCAGCACGGCGTCATCCCGCCGAACCTGCACTTCACCCGCCCGCACCCGGAGATCGACCTGGCCGGCGGGCCGTTCTACGTGCCGACCAAGGCGCGGGACTGGCCCGAGGCGGCACGCCGGGTGGCCGGCGTCAGCTCGTTCGGGCTGGGTGGCACGAACGCGCACGTGGTGGTCGAGCAGCCACCCCCGGCCGAGCCCGTCGACGGCGGGGACGCGCCCGCGTACCTGCTGCCCGTCTCGGCGCGGACCCCGGCGGCGCTGCGGGCGGCGCTGACCCGGCTGCGGCAGCACCTCGCCGGGGCCGCCCCCGCGCTGGCCGAGGTGGCCGCCACCCTCGCGCTGGGCCGGCGCGCCTTCGGCTGCCGGGCGGCCGTGGTGGCGGCCGACCCGGCCGGTGCCGTCGCCGCGCTGGACGAACTGCTCGCCACCGACGCCCGGCTGGCCGGCGAGCCCGGCGAGCTGCGCGAGCTGGCGGCGGCCTGGATCGCCGGCCGGGACGTGGACTGGACGGCCCTGCACCCCGAGGGCGCGGTCCGGCGCACCGGGCTGCCCACCTACCCGTTCCAGCGCCAGCGGTACTGGATCGACCCCCCTCAGAAAGGCGCGCGGTGAACTGGTTCCTCTCCGCCGGCCGCCGTGACCCGGCACCGGTGCAACTGTTCTGCCTGCCCTACGCCGGCGGCGGCGCGAGCGTCTTCCGGCGCTGGCAGGACGGGCTCGGCCCGGACGTCGAGGTGCTGCCGGTGCAGCTGCCCGGGCGGGAGAACCGGATCAGTGAGAACCCGGAGTTCCGGGTGACCGACGTCGCGTCCGCCGTCGCCGACCGGGCTCGCGGCCCGTACGCGATCTACGGCCACTCGATGGGCGGCCGGGTCGGCTTCGAGGTGGTCCGCGAGCTGCGCCGCGCCGGCCGTCCGCTGCCGCTGCGGCTCTACGTCGGCGGCGCCCGCGCCCCGCACGTGACCGCGCCCAGCCTCTTCGATGGGCTGTCCAGGGTGGACGACGACGAGCTGCTGCGCCGTCTCGGCGCCGGCGGCGGCCTGCCGGCCGAGCTGCTGGCGCACCCCGAGCTGGTCGAGCTGCTGCTGCCGCTGCTGCGCGCCGACTTCGGCCGGGTCGACAGCTACCACTACGTCCCGGGCGAGCCGCTGCCGGTGCCGATCGTGGCGTTCAGCGGCCGGCACGACCGCGCCGTCACCCGGGAGCACAACGACGCCTGGCGCGAGCACACCGCCGCCGGCTTCACCCTGCGCGAGATCGACGGTGGGCACTTCTTCCTCAACGACCAGCTCCCCGAGCTGCTCGCCGCGATCCGCGCCGACCTCGACGCCGCCCTGGCGGCCGACGCGGGACGCGCCGCCGCGCCGGCGTCCGGCGGCCGGGCCCGGCGGGTGCCGGGCGTCGCCGTCGCGGAGGCGACGCCGGGCGGGCACCGGGTGCCGCTCGGCGACACCGGCTGGTCGGTGTGGCGGGACGCCATCCTGCGCACCACCGGCTTCCCCGCCGACGGCCTGACCATGCTGTCCGCGCCGCAGGCCGCGGCGGCCGCCGACGAACTGCTCGCCACCGGGGACGGCGCGGAGCGCTACGACAAGGAGTTCGCCGAGGCGGTGACGGCGGCCGGCCGCCGGATCACCGAGCTGGCCGCCGACCCGCTGCTGCGGGAGGCGGTCACCTGGCAGAACCGGGGCGCCCTGGTCGCGCTCGACGGCCTGGCGCGCGGCGGCCCCGACCCGGCCCGCAACGTGCGGCGGCGGGACCGGGAGCGTGCCCTGCTGAAGTACTGGCAGCGGTACTGCGGCAAGAACGAGACGGTCGGCTTCTTCGGCCCGAGCTGCTGGGTCACCCTCGACCCGGCGCGCCCGGAGACCGCCGACGTGCGCCCCGGCCCCGGCCTGACCCGGCGCCGCTGGGTGTGGTTCGAGTCCTGGGCGCTCAGCGCCTACGCCGACCGGATCGGCCAGGACGTGGCGGTGCGCGCGTGGTGGGCGCCGATGCTCTGCCCGCAGCTGAGCCTCGCCGACCGTACGGTCCGGCGGCCCGGCCGGCCGCCGGTGACGCTCGCCCCGGTGGAGGCGGCGCTGCTGGCCGCCGCCGACGGCCGGCGCCCCGCCCGCGAGCTGGTCGCCGACCCGGCGATCGGACTGCGCCGCCCGGAGGACGGCTACGCGCTGCTGGACCGGCTGGTCGAGCGCGAGCTGATCACCTGGGACGCGGCGCTGCCGGTGAGCCCGGACGCGGAGGACGTGCTGCGGCGGCGGATCGAGGCGATCGGCGACGAGTCCGCCCGGCAGGGCGCCCGCACCGGATTCGACCGGCTGTGCGCCGCCCGGGACGCGGTGGCCGCCGCGGCGGGCGACCCGGAGCGGCTGCGCGCCGCCCTGGACGCGCTCGACGCGACCTTCACCGAGCTGACCGGGCAGCCGCCGCGCCGTCGCGCCGGCCAGATGTACGCCGGTCGCACCCTCTGCTACGAGGACAGCAGCCGGGACCTCGACGTGGTCTTCGGCAAGCCGCTGCTGGACCGGATCGCCGCCCCGCTCGCGGTGCTGCTCCAGGCGGCCCGCTGGCTGGTCGACGCGCTGGAGCGGGCGTACGACGCGGCGTTCCGCGAGCTGCACGACGAGCTGCGCGCCGAGGCGGGCGGCGCCCCGGTGGCCCTGGCCGACCTGTGGTTCCTGGCGCAGGGCCTGTTCTGGGGCGACGGCGCCCGCCCGGTCGACGCGGTCGCCGCCGAGTTCGCCGGCCGCTGGGCCGAACTGTTCGGCCTGGCCGCGCTGCCGCCGGGGACGACGGAGGTCCGGCTGCCGGTGGCCGACCTGGCCACCCGGGTCGCCGAGGCGTTCCCGGCCGGACGGCCGACCTGGCCCAACGCCCGGCTGCACAGCCCCGACCTGCAGATCTGCGCCGCCGACGCGGAGGCGCTGGCGCGCGGCGACTACACCGTGGTCCTCGGCGAGCTGCACGCCGCCTGGGCCTCCTTCGACTGCCAGGTCTTCACCCCGTCGCACCCCGACGTGGGCCGGCTGCGCGACGCGCTCACCGAGGACCTCGGCGAGCGGCGGATCCGGCTGCTCACCCCGACCGACTGGCCCCGGCGCACGAGCCGGGTCGCCGAGGCGCTCACCGGGCTGACCGACCGACAGTTGGCCTTCGCGCCCGCGCCCGGCGCCGACCCCGACCGGGTGCTGCCGACCGTCGACCTGACCATCGTCGACGAGGGCGGCCGGCTGGTCGCCACCGCCCCGGACGGGGAGCGCTGGACGCTGCCCGAGCTGTTCTCTCCGCTGCTCAGCGCGCACGCCGTCGACGGGTTCAAGCTGGTCAGCCCCGCGCCGTACACGCCCCGGATCACGGTCGGCGAGCTGGTGGTGGCGCGGCAGACCTGGCGCACCACGGTCGGCGAGAGCGGGCTCGCCGCGGTCACCGGCGAGCGGGAACGGTTCCTCGCGGTCCGGGACTGGCGCCGCCGCCTCGGCCTGCCCGAGCAGGTCTACGTCAAGCTCGGCACCGAGACCAAGCCCTGCTTCGTGGATCTCAGCAGCCCCGCGTTCGCCAACATGTTCTGCGCCATGGTGCGGGCCGCCCGCACCGACGGCGACGACGGCACCTCCCTCTCGGTCAGCGAGATGCTGCCCACGGTCGAGGACGCCTGGGTGCCCGACGCGGCCGGCCGGCGCTACTTCAGCGAGCTGCGGCTGCACATCGTGGACGCCGACGAGCGGGAGGACGGCCGATGAGCGAGCGTCAGCGAGTGAATCATCGGTGCGGTGTGGTGGTGCCTCATGGCGGCACGGAGCGAAGCGGAGTGCCGTCATGAGCGAGCGTCAGCGAGTGAATCACCGGATCCCCCTCGGCGACACCGGCTGGTCGGTGTGGCGCGACGTCGTCCTGCGTACCGCCGGCTTCCCGGCGGCCGGGCTGGCCGCGTTCGCCGCACCCGAGGCGGCGGCCGCCGCGGACGCCCTGCTCTCCGGCGAGGGCGAGGCGGAGCCGTTCGAGAAGGCGTTCGCCGCGGCGCTGGCGGACGGCTCCGCGGTGGCCGGCGAGATCGCCGCCGACCCGCTGCTGCGCGAGGCGGTCACCTGGCAGAACCCGGAGATGCTGATCGCCCTGGACGGCCTGCTGCGCACCGACCCGGCCGTGCGCAACGTCCGCCGCCGCAAGCGCGAGCTGAGCCTGCTGCGCTACTGGCAGCGCTACTGCGGCAAGGCCGAGACGATCGGCTTCTTCGGCCCCGTCTGCTGGGGGCGGCTCGACCCCGACGAGCCGACCACCCGGCTGCGGCCGGGGCCCGCGCTGGTGTCCCGGCGCGAGGTCCACTTCGAGGCGTGGGCGCTGATCGCGTACGCCGACCGGCTCGCCGACGACCTGGCGGTGCGGCGCTGGTGGGCGCCGACGCTGCCGCCGCACCTGAGCCTGTCCGACCGGCAGGTCAGTCGGCCGCTGCTGCCGCCGACCGAGCTGACCGCCGTGGAGGCCCGGTTGCTGGCCGCGTGCGACGGGCGTACCCCGGCGGTGACCCTGGTCCAGCGGCTGCTGGCCGACGGGGAGACCGGGCTGCGCAGCGCCGACGACGGCTACCTGCTGCTCGACCGGCTGGTCGACCGGAGCCTGCTGACCTGGGACGCCGGTCTGCCGGTCAGCCCGGAGGCCGAACGCGTGCTGACGGAGCGGATCGACGCGATCGGCGACGCGTCCGTCCGCGCCGAGGTGGCCGCCGCGTTCGACCGGCTGCGCACGGCCCGCGACGCGGTGGCCGCGGCGGCCGGGGATCCCGACCGGCTCGGCGCCGCGCTGGCCGCGCTGAACGCCGAGTTCACCGCCGTCACCGGCCGGCCCGCCACCCGCCAGGCCGGGCAGATGTACGCCGGTCGCACGGTGCTCTACGAGGAGACGGCCCGCGACCTGGAGTTCACGGTCGGCTCCCGGGTGCTGGACGCGCTGGCCGAGCCGCTGGCGATCGTGCTGACGGCGGCGCGGTGGCTGACCGCCGAGGTCGGCGCCGCCGGCGAGCGCCTCTTCGCGGAGCTGCACGCCGAGCTGCGCGGCGACGGGCCGGTGCGGCTGGCCGACGTCTGGGCCCTGGCCCAGGGGCTGCTGCTCGCCCCCGACGGCCCGATCGCCCGGGCCGGCGCCGGGCTGACCGCCCGCTGGGCGGAGCTGATCGGCCTGGACGCGGTGGCCCCCGGGCAGACCGAGCTGCGGCTGCGCAGCGCCGACCTGGCCGAGCGGGCCCGCGCCCTGTTCGCCGCCGACCGCCCCGGCTGGCCGTCCGCCCGCATCCACAGCCCGGACGTGCAGATCGCCGCCGCCGGGCTGGACGCGCTCAACCGGGGCGACTTCCTGCTCGTCCTCGGCGAGCTGCACCCGGCGTACGTCCCGTTCGACAGCGCGGTGCTGACGCCGTTCCATCCCGACCAGCCGGCGCTGCGGGCGGCGCTGGACGACGAGCTCGGGCCGGCCCGGGCGCGGGTGCTCTACCCGGAGAGCTTCCCGCGGATGACGACCCGCATCACGTACGCCCTCAACGGCCCCCGGGACCGCCAGTTCGGCATCGACACGGCCCGGGGCGCCGACATCGACCGGCTGGTCCGCGCCACCGAGGCGCGGGTCGAGCACGACGGCGGCGAGTGGCTCGCGGTGCTGCCGGACGGCTCCCGCTGGCCGCTGATGGAGATCTTCGCCAACCTGCTCGGAGCGCTGCTGCTGGACAGTTTCAAGCTCCTCGCGCCGGCCCCGCACACGCCCCGGATCACCATCGACCGGCTGGTCGTGGCGCGGCGGACCTGGCGCACGACGGTGGCGGAGACCGGCCTGGCCGGCGTCACCGGCGAGGCCGAGCGGTTCCTCGCCGTGCGCCGGTGGCGCGCCCGCCTCGGGCTGCCCGAGCGGGTGTTCGTCAAGGTGGGCACCGAGATCAAGCCCTGCTACGTCGACCTCACCGCCCCGCTGCACGCCCAGTCGCTCTGCGCCATGGTCGACGCCGCCGCGAAGAGCGGCCCCGACGTCACGGTGACCGTCGGCGAGCTGCTGCCGGACCCGGCGGACGCCTGGGTGACCGACGCGCGGGGGCGCGGCTACGTCAGCGAGCTGCGGATGCAGATCACCGATCCAGTGAGCTACCGGGGAGAGAACGGGTGACCGACATCCTGTCCATCAGCGCCGTCCACGGGGAGACCCTGCCGTGGCCGGACGCGACCCTGTCCGAGCTGATCGCCGCCCAGGCCGCCCGAACCCCGGACGCGGTCGCGGTGCGCCAGTGGGACACCCGGCTCACCTACGCCGAGCTGCTCGGCCGGGCGGCCGGGGTCGCCGCCGCCCTGCGCGAACGCGGCGTCGGCCGGCAGACCCGGGTCGGCGTCTGCGGGGCCCGCAACCCCGACCTCGTGGCCACCGTGCTCGGGGTGCTGCTCGCCGGCGGCTGCTACGTGCCGCTGGAGCCGGGCGGCCCCCGCCGGCGGCTGCGGGAGATCGCCGCCGACGCGGGGGTGTCCGTGGTGGTCGGCGACGCCGCCGAGGCCGAGTTCGGCGACGTGCCGGGCGTCGAGGCGCTCGGCCTGCCCGGCCCGGCGCCGCTGGCCGCCTGCCCGGCCCGCCCCGGCGACCCCGCGTACGTGCTGTTCACCTCGGGCTCCACGGGCCGGCCGAAGGGGGTGCTCACCACCCACCGCAACGTGGTCGAGTTCGTCACCGGCTGCGCCGCGATGACGGGCGCGGACGCGGGCGTGCGCAGCCTCGGCATCGCCTCGCTCGGTTTCGACGCGGCCACCATGGACCTCTTCGTGCCGCTGCTGCTCGGCGGCGCCGTCCAGCTCCTCGGCGCCGAGGACCGGGCCGACCCCGTCCGGCTGGCCCGGTTCGTCGCCGCGCACGAGGTCAACTGGGGCTTCATCACCCCGACCGTGCTGTCCATGCTGGACCCGGCCGAGCTGCCGGCGTGGCGGGTGGTGCTCTGCGGCGGCGAGGCGGTGCCGGCCGAGCTGGCCGCCCGCTGGGCCCCCGGCCGGCTCTTCCTCAACGGGTACGGCCCGACCGAGACCACCGTGCTGGCGGTCAGCGGCGAGCTGACGGCCGCCGACACCGACCCCGTGCCGATCGGCCGTCCCCTGCCCAACCACCGCGCCCACGTCGTCGACGCCGAGCTGCGCCCGGTGCCCCCGGGCGAGCCCGGTGAGCTGCTGATCGGCGGCCCGGGCCTGGCCGACGGCTACCTCAACCGGCCCGGCCTGACCGCCGAGCGGTTCGTTCCCGACCCGTTCGGCGACCCGGGGGAGCGGCTCTACCGCACCGGCGACCTGGTCCGGCAGGACCCGGACGGCCGGATCGTCTACCTGGGCCGGCTCGACCGGCAGGTCAAGATCCGGGGCCAGCGGATCGAGCTGGGCGAGGTGGAGGCCGTGCTGGCCGGCCTGCCCGGCGTGCGGCAGGTCGCCGTGGAGGCGGTCCCCGGCCCGGCCGGCACCGAGCTGGTCGCCTTCCTCACCCCGGCCGACGCCCCCGACGACGAGCGGCTGCGGGCGTACGCGCTGCCCCGGCTGACCGCCGCGATGCTGCCGGCCCGGGTGCTGCGCCGCGACGCCCTGCCGGTCAGCCCGACCACCGGCAAGCTGGACCGGCCGGCGCTGCGGGCGCTGGCCGCCACGACCGCCGCCCCGGCCCCCGCCGGGCCGGTCGACGCCGACGAGCCGCTCGCGGCGGCGGTGGCCCGGATCTGGGGCCGCCTGCTCGGCGCGGCGCCCACCCCGGAGACCGACTTCCTCGCCGCCGGCGGCAACTCCATCGCCGCGATGCGCCTGGTCGCCGCCCTCCGGGCCGAGCTGGGCCGGCACGTCGACACCCGGGACGTGTTCACCGGCCGCACCCTGGCCGGTCTGGTCGAGCGGATCACCGCCGCCGCCCCGGCCGACGGCGACGGGCTGACCACGGGCAACCCGCCCACCCTCTCCCCGCCGCAACGCCGGCTCTGGTTCGTCGACCAGCTCGCCCCGTCCAGCGCCCCGTACAACATCGCGGTGGCGCACCGGCTGCGCGGCCCGCTGGACACGGTCGCGCTCGGCGCGGCGCTGCGGGCGGTCGCCGAGCGGCACGACGTGCTGCGCTGGCGCATCCCGCAGACCGCCGGCGTGCCGTACGCGGTCTGCGAGGAGCCGACCGACGTGGCCGTCCCGGTGGTCGATCTGACCGGCAGCGCCGACGCCGAGGCGGAGCTGGCCGGGATGCTCGCCGCCGGTGCGGCGCACTCCTTCGACCTGGCGACCGGGCCGCCCTGGCAGGTGACCGTCTACCGGCTCGGGGCCGACGAGCACGTCCTAGCGATCACCCTGCACCACGCGGTCTTCGACGGCTGGTCGGAGAAGCTGCTCTACGACGACCTCGCGGCGGCGTACGACCGGGCGCTGCTGGGCGGCGACCCGACGCTGCCCGCGCTGCCCGCCACGTACGCCGACTACGCCGTCTGGCGGGCGGAGCGGGACCGCCGGCGCGGCGCGGCCGACCTGGACTGGTGGCTGACGCACCTGCGCGACGTGCCGACCGTGCTGGAGCTGCCCCGCGACCGGCCCCGGCCGGCGGTGGCCACCTACGCCGGCGCCGAGGCGGCGGTGCGGCTGCCCGAGGGGTCCGACCGCGGGGTGCGGGAGCTGGCCGAGCGGCGCGGCACCACCGTGGCGGCGGTGCTGCTGGCGGGCTTCGGCGAGCTGCTGCGCCGGCTCACGGGCCGCGACGACCACGTGGTCGGTGCGATCGTCGCCGACCGCCGGCTGGCCGCCTTCGACGAGGTGGTGGGTTTCTTCATCGACACCGTGCCGGTGCGGGTGCGCGGCGGCGGGGCCAGCTTCGCCGAGCTGGTCGACCGGTGCGCCGGCGAGCTGCACGAGGCGACCGCCCACCCGGGCGCCCCGCTGGAGCGGATCGTCGAAGGGCTCGGCGTGGGCCGGGACACCTCGCGCGCGCCGCTGGTGCAGGTGCTGTTCAACGTGCTCAACTTCGCCCCGCCCCGGCTGGCGCTGACCGGCCTCGACACCGAGCCGGTCGCGGTGCCCAAGCCCGGCTCGCCGTTCGACATCACCGTCTACGTGGTGGAGCGGGCCGGCCGATACGGCGTCGAGGTGGTCTACAACCCCGACCTCTTCGACGCCGGGCGCATCGACGACCTGCTGGCGGACCTGGTCGCCCTCGTCGGCGCGCTGGTCGCCGCGCCGGACATCCCGACCGACCGGGTGGCCGCCGAGCTGCCCCGGCCGACGGTGGCCACGCCCCAGCTCGGCGCGATGACCGTCGCCGCCGGCGAGGCCCCGCGCGCCGTGCTGCCGGCCGGCCCGGACGGGCTGACCGACACCGAGGAGCTGATCGCCGGGATCTGGCGGGAGGTCCTCGAACGCGACCAGGTCGGCGTCACCGACAACTTCTTCGACATCGGCGGGCACTCCCTGGCGCTGGCCGCCGTGCACGCCCGGCTCACCGCCGCCACCGGCCGCTCGATCAAGATGCTCGACCTCTTCCGCCACCCCACCATCCGGGCGCTCGCCGCCAACCTCGACGGCGCCGCCGACCGGCCGGAGCTGGCCCGCGCCGCGCTACGGGCCGCCGCCCGCCGCAGTCGTACCCGCCGCAACCCACCCCGCCGCCCCGGCGGCACCGCGTGACGAAGGACAGCCTGATGAGCAACCCGACCGCAACCGACCTGCCCGCGGGCGACGGCATCGAGCCGATCGCCATCGTCGGGCTGGCCGCCCGCCTGCCCGGCGCGGCCGACGTGAACGAGTTCTGGCGCAACCTGGTCGACGGGGTCGAGTCGGTCACCGAACTGACCCGGGAGGAGCAGCTCGCCCGCGGCGCCACCGTGGACGAGGTCGACGACCCGGGCTGGGTCAGCCGCGCCCCGCTCGTCGACGGGTACGACGAGTTCGACGCCGGCCTGTTCGGGATGACCGCGCGCGAGGCGGAGATCACCGACCCGCAGCACCGGCTGTTCCTGGAGTCCTGCTACACCGCGTTGCAGGACGCCGGCTACGACCCGACCCGCTACGACGGTTCGATCGGCGTGTACGCCGGCACCGGCGGCAACACCTACCTGCACCGCTACGTGCTGCGCAACAAGCGGGTCGGCGGCAACCCGCACGGCACCGTCTCGCTGGCCACCGGCAACTCCCCGAACTACGTGGCCACCAACGTGTCGTACCGGCTGGACCTGCGCGGGCCGAGCATGACCGTGCACACCGCCTGCTCCACCTCGCTGGTCGCGTTCCACCTGGCCTGCGAGGCGCTGCGCAACGGCGAGTGCGACATGGCCCTCGCCGGCGGCGTGAACATCGAGCTGCCGCACGTCGGCTACCTGGGCATGGACGGCTTCACCTCGCCCGACGGCCGGTGCCGCCCGTTCGACGCGGGCGCGAACGGCACGGTCTGGGGCAGCGGCGCGGGCGTCACCCTGCTCAAGCGGCTCTCCGACGCGATCGCCGACGGCGACGCGATCCGCGCCGTGGTGCTCGGCAACGCGATCAACAACGACGGCGCCGGCAAGGTCGGCTTCACCGCCCCCAGCGTCGACGGGCAGATGGAGGCGGTCGCCCAGGCCGTCGCGATGGCCGACATCGACCCGCGCACCATCAGCTACGTCGAGGCGCACGGCACCGGCACCGCGATGGGCGACCCGATCGAGATCGCGGCCCTCTCCGCCGTCTACACCAAGGACACCGACGAGCGGGGCTGGTGCGGCATCGGCTCGGTGAAGTCCAACATCGGCCACCTCAGCCAGCCCTCCGGCATCGTCAGCGTGATCAAGACGGTGCTCGCGATGGAGCACGGGCTGATCCCGCCGACCATCAACTACGAGACGCCGAACCCGGCGATCGAGTTCGCCGACACCCCGTTCTACGTGGCGAACACGCTGACCAAGTGGGACACCGACGGCACGCCCCGCCGCGCCGGCGTCAGCTCGTTCGGCATCGGCGGCACCAACGCGCACGTGGTGCTGGAGGAGGCGCCGGCGGCGTACCGGGAGCGGCGGGTCCGCCCCGCGCAGCTGCTGCACGTCTCGGCGAAGACCGCCGGCGCGCTGGAGACGGCGGTGCAGCGGCTCGCCGAACACCTGGAGTCCGCCGCCGAGCGGGGGCCGGAGCACCTCGCGGACGTCGCGCACACCCTGCGCGTCGGCCGCCAGCAGTACCCGCACCGCGTCGCCGTGGTCGCCACCGACCTGCCCGACGCGGTCGCCGCCCTGCGCACCAAGCGCCGCCGGCAGGCCGGCGTGGTCGAAGGCCCGGCGCCCCGGCCCGTGTTCCTCTTCTCCGGCCAGGGCTCCCAGTACGCGGGCATGGGCGCGCAGCTCTACGCCGAGGAGCCGGGCTTCGCCGCCGTCGTGGACGAGTGCGCCGAGCTGCTCCGCCCCGAGCTGGGCCTGGACATCCGCGACCTGATCCTGGGCCGCGACCCGGAGGCGGGCGAGAAGCTCACCGAGACCCGCTACACCCAGCCCGCCCTGTTCGTCGTCGAGTACGCCCTGGCCGTGCTCTGGCAGTCCGCCGGCGTGCGGCCGGCCGCGATGATCGGCCACTCCATCGGCGAGTACGTCGCCGCCACGGTGGCCGGGGTGCTGAGCCTGCCGGACGCGCTGCGGGTGGTCGCCGCCCGGGGCCGGCTGATGCAGTCCGTCGCGCCGGGGTCGATGCTCGCCGTGCCGCTGGACGAGTCGGTGGTCACCGAGCGGCTGCCCGAGGGGTTGGCCGTCGCCACCGTCAACGGGCCGGGCACCTGCGTGGTGGCGGGCCCGGGCGACGCGGTCGCCGCGTTCGCGGAGACGCTCGACGTCAAGACCAAGGCGCTGCGCACCTCGCACGCCTTCCACTCGCCGATGATGGAACCGATCCTGGCGGAGTTCACCGCCCTGATGGGCACGGTGACGCTGCGGCCGCCGGCCGTCCCGTTCCTGTCCAACGTGACCGGCACCTGGATCACCGACGAGCAGGCCACCGACCCGGCGTACTGGGCGGCGCACCTGCGCCAGCCGGTGCGCTTCGGCGCCTGCGTGGCCACCCTGCTCGCCGAGGGCACCTGGTCGCTGGTGGAGTGCGGCCCGGGCCGCCAGCTGGCGAACCTGGCCCGGATGCAGGTGGCCAAGGCGTCCGAGGCGCAGCGCAAGCTGGTGCCGCTGGGCAGCCTGCCCGGCCCGGGCGAGCCCACCGGCGACCTCGCCACCCTGCTCGGCACCGCCGCGGCGCTCTGGTGCGCCGGCACGCCGGTGCGGCTGGGCTCCGACCCGGACGCGCGGCGGGTGCCACTGCCGACGTACCCCTTCGAGCGGCGCCGCTACTGGGTCGAACCCGACCCGGCGCAGGCGGGCGCCGCCGCGCCGGTCGAGACCGGGCCCCGGCAGCTGCCCGAGTGGTTCGCGGTGCCGGTCTGGCGGCAGGCGGCGCCCGAGCCGCGCACCGCGCCGCTGGGCCGCTGCCTGGTCCTCGCCGACGGCCCGCGCGGTGACGCGCTGGTCGCGGCGCTGCGGGCCGCCGGTGAGCAGCCGCTGACGGTACGCCCCGGCGAGGGCTTCGCCGCCGACGGCGACGGCTGGCGGCTGCGCCCCGGCGTGCGGGACGACTACGACGCGCTGGTCGCCGCCCTCGCCGCGGACGGCGTCCCCGCCCGGCTGGTGCACGCGTTCGCCCTCGACGGCGAGCCGACCGGCGCCGACATCGCGGCCACCTGGGCCGCCCAGGACCGGGGCTTCTTCAGCGCGCTGCACCTGGTGCAGGCCCTGGCGGGCGCCGGCCTGACCGCCGAGGAGGGGGCGTTCACCCTCGACCTCGTCACCGCCGGCATCGGCGACGTGACCGGCGCCGACCTGACCCGGCCCGAGCACGCCACCCTGGCCGGCCTGGCCCGGGTGCTCCCGGCCGAGGTGCCCGGCCTCACCGTCCGGCTGGTCGACGCCGGGCCGGCCGACGCGGGGGAGCGGGCCCTCGTGGCCGAGCTGCGCCGCCCGGTCGACCCGGAGCGGCCCGAGGTGACGCTGCGCGGCGCACGCCGCTGGGTGACCGGCTACGAGCAGGTCACCGTCGACGCCGAGGGCGAGCCGGGGGCGCTGCGCGAGGGCGGCCGGTACGTCATCACCGGCGGCCTCGGCGGCATCGGCATCACCCTCGCCGAGGACTTCGCCACCCGGGCGCGGGCGAAGCTGGTGCTGCTGGCCCGCTCGGGGCTGCCCGCCCGCGAGGAGTGGGACGACCACCTGGCCGTGCACGGCGGCGACCGGGCGGGCCGCGCGATCGCGGCGATCCGCCGGATGGAGGCCGCCGGCGCCGAGGTGCTGGTGCTCGCCGCCGACGTCACCGACCCGGCCGACCTGGCCCGCGTGCGGGCCGAGGCCGAGAAGGCGTACGGGGGGATCGACGGCATCGTGCACGCGGCCGGCCTGCCCGGCGGCGGCATGGCCGAGATCAAGGACCGGGCCGAGGCGGAGCGGGTGCTCGCGCCGAAGCTCGCCGGCACCCTCGCGCTGGCGCAGGTCTTCGGTGACCTGCCGCTGGACTTCGTGGTGCTCTGCTCCTCGATCACCGCGGTGATCGGCGGCTTCGGCCAGGTCGACTACTGCGCGGCGAACAACTTCCTCGACGCGTACGCCCGGGCCGGGGCGGGCTTCACCGCGCCGGTGGTGTCGCAGAACTGGGGCGGCTGGGCCGAGGTGGGCATGGCCGTGGAGACCAACTCCCCGGCCGGCTTCCGGGCCGCCGGGCGGGACACCGTCACCAGCCCGGTGGACCACCCGGTGCTCACCACGAAGGTCGCCGGGGCGGACGGGACCGTGCTGCACGGCCTGGTCTCCGCCACCAGCCACTGGCTGCTCGACGAGCACCGCATCGGCGGGGTGCCCGTCGTGCCGGGCACCGCCCACCTGGAGTCCGTCCGGGCGGCGGTGACGGCCGCGCTGCCGGCCCCGGCCGGGGACGCCGCCGTGGAGCTGCGCGACGTCGTGTTCCTGGAGCCGTTCTCGGTGCCCGACGGCACCGTCGCCCAGTACCGCGTGGAGCTGACCCCCACCGACGACGGCGTCGACTTCGCCGTGCGCAGCCTCGCCGCCGGCCAGACGCGCACCCACGTGCGCGGGTCGGCGGGCTGGACGGTCGAGCCGGCCCCGCCGGCGCGGCAGCCGGCCGTGGCGGGCCGCCGCGTCGACGACGACTCGTCGTTCGGCCGGGGCCGCACCAGCATGCTCACCTTCGGGCCCCGCTGGACCGCGCTGCGCGAGCACCACCTCGGCGACGGCGAGGAGCTGGCCCGCATCGAGGCGCCCGCCGAGGTCATCGGGGACCTGCCGTCCTGGGGGCTGCACCCGGCGCTGCTGGACGTGGCGACGGCGTTCGGCCGCGGCCAGGGCTCCGGCACCTACCTGCCGCTGTCGTACGGGCGGATCGTGGTGCGCGGGTCGTTGCCGGCGCAGTTCTCCAGCCACCTGCGGCACCGCGACAGCGCCACCGACGAGGTGGTCGCCGCTGACCTGTCGCTGCGCGACGCCGACGGCCGGGAGCTCGTCGCCATCAGCGACTTCGTGCTGCGGCGCGTCGACCAGGGCGCGGTGACCGGCGGGCTCGCCGCCGCGCCGGAGGCGGACCCGGCGGCGACCCCCGCCGGCCCGACCGAGGACATCCGGCCGGTGGACGGGGCGGAGGCGTTCCGCCGCAGCCTCACCGCCGGGCTGGGCGCCCAGGTCGTGATCACCACGCGGACGGTGGCGGACATCCGCCACCGCGCCGGCCGGGTGACCACCGAGAGCCTGGAGGGCGAGCCGGAGGCGACCGCCTCCGCGCCGACCGGGACCGGGGGCGGGGGCGGCGGCTCGGCCGCGCCGAGCACCGAGCTGGAGATCACCATCGCCCGGGTCTGGCAGGACGGGCTGGGGGTGACCGACGTCGGCGTGGACGACGACTTCTTCGCCCTCGGCGGCAACTCGCTGGTCGCGGTGCAGCTGATCGCCGCGATGCGCAAGGCCACCGGGGTGCGGCTGCCGATGCGCAGCCTCTTCGAGACGCCCACCGTGGCCGGGCTCGCCGCCCGGATCGAGGAGCTGCGGGCCACCGCCGCCCCCACCGACGAGTCGGCCGCGCCGGCCACCATCCCCGCCATCCCGCGGCTGCCCCGCGCGTGACCACGAGCGACAACAGGAGTGAGGAAGCAATGAGCGACACGATCGCCACGCTGCCGGTGGTCGTCGAGAACGACGGCCGGGAGTTGACCGAGCTGATCGCCGCCCGCCGCGCGGAGCTGCGCGCGAGCCTGATGGAGCACGGTGGGCTGCTGTTCCGCGGCTTCGACGTCGGCGGCGTCGAGGGCTTCGACCGGGTGGTCCGGGCGCTGTCCGGCGAGCCGCTGGTCTACACCGAACGCTCGTCGCCCCGGCACGCCATCAAGGGCCGGGTGTACACCTCGACGGACTACCCGCCGGACGAGGAGATCTTCCTGCACAACGAGAACTCGTACCAGGCCCGCTGGCCGCTGACGCTGTTCTTCTACTGCATCACCCCGCCGGAGACGCAGGGCGCGACCCCGCTCGCCGACGTCCGCCGCGTGTACGCCGAGATCGACCCGGCGGTCCGCGAGGAGTTCGTGCGCCGGCGCTGGATGCTGGTGCGCAACTTCCACGCCGACTTCGGCACCCGCTGGCAGGACGTCTTCAACACCGAGGACCGCGCCGAGGTCGAGGCGTACGCGGCGGCGAACCGGATCGAGCTGGAGTGGCAGGGCTCCGACGGGCTGCGCACCCGGGCGGTGCGGGACGTGGTGCACCACCGGCCCGGCTCGGACACCCCCCGCTGGTTCAACCACGCCACGTTCTTCCACGTCAGCACCCTGCCGAAGGACTACCAGGAGGGGCTGCTGGCCATGTTCGGCCCCGAGGGGCTGCCGTCGAACACCTACTACGGCGACGGCGGCGAGATCCCCGCCGACGTGATGGACCACCTGCGGGCCGCGTACCGGGCGGCCAGCGTCCGCTTCGACTACCAGCGCGACGACGTGCTGGTGGTGGACAACATGACCGCCGCGCACGGGCGGGAGCCGTTCACCGGCCCCCGCAAGATCGCCGTCGCGATGGCCGAACCGCACACCCCCGAGAGCGCTGGAGAGAAGTGATGGCCGAAACCCGATTCCTGGTCGTCCGCAACGACGAGGAGCAGTACTCGATCTGGTCGGCCGACCGCGACCTCCCGGCGGGCTGGCACGAGGCCGGCTTCGCCGGCACCCGCGAGGAGTGCCTCGCGCACATCGACACCGTCTGGACGGACATGCGCCCGCGTTCCGTGCGGGAGGCCAACCGGTGAGCGCGAGGAGTGCAGCGGAGCGGAGCCCCGCAGTCGCGAACGAAGGATGGCACCGATGAGCACCGCGAAGGAGTGGACCTTCCCGGCCTCCTACGCCCAGGAGCGGGTGTGGATGGCCAACCAGCTCGACACCGACTCGCCCGTCTACAACGTCTCCAGCCCGTGGCGCTTCCCGGTCGGGATCACCCCGGAGCAGGCCAACGACGTCTTCGGTCAGGTCGTCGCCCGGCACGAGTCCCTCCGCACCCACCTGCGGATGGACGACGGCACCCTCACCCAGGTGGTCCGCGCCGCCGAGCCGGTCGCGCTGCCGGTCGACGACCTGCGCGGCCTCGCCGGGCCGGAGCGCGACGAGAAGGTGACGGCGCTGTTGAGCGGGCTGGCCCGCACGCCGATCCCGCTGGACGCGCCGCCGTTGTGGCGGGCCCGACTGGTCCGGCTCGCCGACGACGAGGTCGCGGTGCTGTTCGTGGTGCACCACGCGGTCTTCGACAGCCACTCGGCGGTGGTGTTCACCGACGAGCTGGCCGCGTTCAGCCGGGCCGCGCTGACCGGCGCGCCCGCCGACGTGCCCGAGCTGCCCATCCAGTACGCCGACTTCGCCGTCTGGCAGCGCGAGCAGCTCACCGGCGCGGAACTGGACCGGCAGCTCGCCTTCTGGCGGGGCCACCTGGCGGGCGCGCCGCCGGCGACCGCCCTGCCGCTGGACCGGCCCCGTCCGGCGCAGCTCGGCTTCGCCGGCGACGAGGTGCACTTCGACCTCCCCGACGGCCTGCTCGACCGGGTCGGGACGCTCGCCGCCGGCTCCGCCGCCACTCCGTACATGGTGCTGCTGTCCGCGTTCACCGCGCTGCTGTCCCGGATCTCCGGCGACGACGACGTGGTGGTGGGCGTCTCCACCGCCGGCCGGGACACCGCCGAGGTGACCCCGCTGATCGGCATGTTCGTCAACCCGGTCGCGCTGCGCTGCGACCTGAGCGGCGACCCCACCTTCGCCGAGCTGCTCGGCCGGGTGCGCCTCGGGCTGGTCGACGCGATGGAGCACGGCTCGACTCCGTTCCAGAAGATCGTCGAGACCGTCGCGCCGCAGCGGGACCCGTCGGTGCAGCCGATCTTCCAGACCGCGCTGAACTTCATCCCGGACTCCGGGCTCGACCCGGTGGCGCTGGGCACCACCAAGGACGACCTCGCGTTCGACATCACCACCGGCGCAAGCCGGCTGGTCTACCGCACGGAGCTGTTCGACCGGGCCACCGCCGAGTCGGTGGTCGCCCGGTACGTCCGGCTGCTCGCCGCGGCCGTCGCCGACCCGGCCCAGCGGATCTCCGCCCTGCCGCTGCTCGACGACGCCGAGCGGGACCTCGTGCTCGCGGGCTGGAACGACACCGCCCGCGAGGTGGCGCCGTCGACCCTGGTCGCCGAGTTCGAGCGGCAGGTGGCGGCCACCCCGACCGCGCCCGCCCTGGTCCGCGACGGCGTGACGCTGTCGTACGCCGAGCTGAACGCCGCCGCGAACCGGCTGGCGCGCACGCTGGTGGCGCGGGAGGCCGGACCGGAGGCCCGGGTCGCGCTGGCCCTGCCCCGCTCCGTGGAGCTGGTGGTGGCGATCCTCGCGGTGCTCAAGTCCGGCGCCGCGTACGTGCCGGTGGACACCGGCTACCCGGCCGGGCGGATCGCCTACCTGCTGGCGGACTCCGAGCCGGCGCTGGTGCTCGCCACCCGGGAGACCGCCGGGCTGGTGCCGGCCGGCGCGCTGGTGCTCGACGGCCCGGTCGACGGCGACGACGGCGACCTGACCGACGCCGACCGCACCGCTCCGCTGCGCCCCGGGCACCCGGCGTACGTGCTCTACACCTCCGGCTCCACCGGCCGCCCGAAGGGCGTGGTGGTGGAGCACCGGGCCGTCACGGCCTACCTGGCCTGGGCCCGGGACACCTACCCGGGGCTGGCCGGCACGGCGCTGCTGCACTCGCCGGTGTCGTTCGACCTGACCGTCACCGGCCTGCTCGGCCCGCTCACCGCCGGCGGCACCGTCCGGCTCGCCGCCATCGACGAGGCCGCGGCCCGCGTCGGCGACCGGCCGGCGTTCCTCAAGGTCACCCCCAGCCACCTGCCGCTGCTCGACGCCGAGCTGTCGCCGACGACCGACCTGGTGATCGGCGGCGAGGCGCTGACCGCGGAGCAGCTCGCCGACTGGCGGGCCGCCCACCCGGGCGTCGCCGTGATCAACGAGTACGGCCCGACCGAGGCGACCGTGGGCTGCGTGGCCGCCCGCGTCGCGCCGGGGGAGGAGCTGCCGGCCGGCGCGGTGTCGATCGGCCGGCCCACCTGGAACACCCGGGTGTACCTGCTCGACGCCGCGCTGAACCCGGTCCCGCCGGGCGTGGCCGGCGAGCTGTACGTCGCCGGCGACCAGTTGGCCCGGGGCTACCTGCGCCGGCCCGGCCTCACCGCCGAGCGCTTCCTGCCCTGCCCGTACGGGCCGCCGGGTCAGCGGATGTACCGCACCGGCGACCTGGCGCGCTGGCGGGCCGACGGCACGCTGGACTACCTCGGCCGCCGCGACAACCAGGTGAAGATCCGCGGCATGCGGATCGAGCTGGGGGAGATCGAGTCGGCCCTGCGGGCCCGGCCGGACGTCCGCGAGGCGGCCGTCGTGGTGCGCACCGACACCGGCGAGCCGACCCTCGTCGGCTACCTCGTCGGCACGGCCGACGAGGCGACGGTCGCGGCCGACCTGGCCCGGGAGCTGCCGGCGCACCTGGTGCCGGCGGCGTTCGTCCGCCTCGACGCGCTGCCGCTGACCCCGAACGGCAAGCTGGACACCGCGGCGCTGCCCGCCCCGGCCGCCGCCGAGGCCGCCGACGCGTTCGTCGCCCCGCGCACCGACGCCGAGGCGCTGGTCGCCGAGGTGTACGCCGAGATCCTCCAGGTGGACAAGGTCGGCGCGCTGGACGACTTCTTCGCCCTGGGCGGCAACTCGCTGCGCGGCATGCGGGCGATGGCCCGTATCCGGGCCGAGGTGGACGTGGACCTGCCGATGCGGGCGCTCTTCAGCACCCCGGTGGTGGCCGACCTGGCCGCCCAGATCGAGCAGCGGATCGCCGCCGAGCTCGACGAGCTCTCCGAAACCGAGGTCGCCGCGCTGCTCGCGGCGGAGAAGGACACTCCCTGATGACCGACCTGAAGGATCCGGCCCGGGACGCGGCCCGGCAGGCGCTCATCGCGCAGCGCCTGCGCAAGCGGCAGGCCGCCACGCCCACCGCCCGGATCACCCCGCGTCCGCCGGACGCCGAGGTGCCGCTGTCGTACGCCCAGGAGCGGGTCTGGTTCATGGACCAGCTCGCTCCGGGCGAGGCGGCGTACCACATCGCGGTGCCGCTGCGGGTGCGCGGGCCACTCGACGTCGCGGCGCTGCGCGCCGCGCTGGCCGGGCTGACCCGGCGGCACGAGTCGCTGCGCACCCGGTTCCCGGCCGACGCCGACGGCCGGCCCACGGTGGTGGTCGCCGACTCCGTCGAGGTGCCGCTGACCATCGTGGACGCCCCCGACGAGGCCGCCGCGCAGGCTCTGGTGGACGCCGCCGCCGCCGAGCCGTTCGACCTGGCGCGGGGCCCGCTGCTGCGCGCCCTGCTGATCCGGCTGGCCGCCGAGGACCACGTGCTGTTCCTCGGCAAGCACCACATCGTCGGCGACGGCTGGTCGGTCGACGTGCTGTTGCGCGACCTGATCACCCTCTACCGCGGCGGGGAGCTGCCGGCCCTGCCGATCCAGTACGGCGACTTCGCCCACTGGGAGGCCCGGGAGCTGGACGGGCCGGCCGCGCAGGGGCACGTGGAGTGGTGGAAGCAGCGGCTGACCGGGATCACCCCGCTGGAACTCCCGCTGGACCTGCCCCGACCCGCCACCCAGACCTACGCCGGCGACTTCGTCGAGTTCCGGCTGGACCGGGCCGCCACCGACGGGCTCGTCGCGCTCACCCGTTCCTACGGCGGCACCCTGTTCATGACGCTGCTCGCGGCGTACCAGGTGCTGCTGGCCCGGCACGCCGGGCAGGACGACTTCGCCGTCGGGGCGTCGGTGGCCGGCCGTTCCGCGCCGGAGCTGGAGAACGTGGTCGGCATGTTCATCAACATGCTGCCGATGCGGGCCGAGCTGGCCGGCGACCCCACCTTCGCCGAATTGCTGGAACGCACCCGGCGTGCCGTGCTGGACGGGCTGGAGCACGGCGAGGTGCCGTTCGCCAGGGTGGTCCACGAGCTGGGCCTGCCCCGCGACGTCAGCCGCTCCCCGGTGTTCCAGGCGATGTTCGTGCTGCAGAACTACGAGATCGGCCGGTTCAACGAGGTCTCCGACGCCAGCGACGTCACCTTCGCCTGGACCCCGATGGAGCTGCGCGCCACCCGGTTCGACTTCGAGCTGCACGCGGTGGAGATCCGCGACGGGCTCTACGGCAAGCTGGTCTTCAACACCGACCTGTTCACCCGGGACACGGTGGAGCGGATGGCGCGGCGGCTCAGCACGCTGCTGCGCGCGGTGGTGGCCGCCCCCGACACCCCGATCTCCGCGCTGGACCTGCTCCCGGCGGACGAGCGGGAGCTGCTGGCGGGGTGGAACGCCACCGCCGCCGACTTCCCGGCCGCCCAGACGCTGCACGGGCCGATCGAGGAGCGGGCCGCCCGCACCCCCGACGCGGTGGCGGTCACCTTCGAGGGCCGCGCCGTCACGTACGCCGAGCTGAACGCCGCCGCCAACCGGATCGCGCACCGGCTGCGCGCCGCCGGCGTGGGCCCGGAGACCCTGGTCGGGATCTGCGCGGAGCGCTCGGTGGAGCTGGTCGCCGGGCTGCTCGGCGTGCTCAAGGCCGGCGGGGCCTACCTCCCGCTGGACCCGGAGTACCCGGCCGACCGGCTGGCCTTCATGGTCACCGACGCCGCGGCGCCGGTGGTGCTGGTCCAGGAGCACCTGCGCGACGTGCTGCCGGACACCGGCGCCACGGTCCTCGCCCTGGACGACGAGCGGGTGTGGGCGGACCAGCCGACGGACGACCCGACGCCGACGGCCGGCCCCGGGCACCTGGCCTACGTCATCTACACCTCGGGTTCCACCGGCCGGCCGAAGGGGGTGCCGAACACCCACCGGGGCATCGTCAACCGGCTCGACTGGATGCAGAAGACCTACCGGCTCGGCGCCGACGACGCGGTGCTGCAGAAGACCCCGGCCAGCTTCGACGTGTCGGTGTGGGAGTTCTTCTGGCCGCTGCGCGAGGGCGCCCGGCTGGTCCTCGCCAAGCCCGGTGGGCACAAGGACGCCGGCTACCTGCGCGACCTGCTGGTCGCCGAGGGGGTCACCACCGCGCACTTCGTGCCGTCGATGCTGACCGTGTTCCTCGCCGAGGAGGGCGTCGAGGCGGCGACCGCGCTGCGTCGGGTGATCTGCTCGGGCGAGGAACTGCCGCTGGCCTCGGCGGTGGACTTCACCGCGCGGCTGCCGTGGTGCGGGCTGCACAACCTGTACGGCCCGACCGAGGCGGCCATCGACGTCAGCTCGTGGCACTGCGACCCGGCTCTGCTGGCCGGGCTGACCAGCGTGCCGATCGGCGCGCCGATCGCCAACCTGCGGCTGCACGTGCTCGACGAGCGCGGCGAGGAGTGCCCGGTCGGGGTGGCCGGCGAGCTGCACATCGGCGGGGTCGGGCTGGCCCGCGGCTACCACCGCCGGCCGGCGCTGACCGCCGAGCGGTTCGTGCCGGACCCGTTCTCCGGGGAGCCGGGGGCCCGGCTGTACCGCACCGGCGACCTGGCCCGCTGGCGGATCGCCCCGGGTGGGACCGGCGGGGTCATCGAGTTCCTCGGCCGCATCGACCACCAGGTCAAGCTGCGCGGCCTGCGCATCGAGCTGGGCGAGATCGAGAGCGCGCTGCGCGAGCAGCCGGAGGTGGCCGAGGCGGCGGTGATCGTCCGCGAGGACAGCCCCGGCGACAAGCGGCTGACCGCGTACGTGGTCGGCGCGGCGGAGCACGCCGCGCTGAAGTCGGCGCTGAAGGAGACGCTGCCCGAGTACATGGTGCCGAGCGCGTTCGTCACCCTGGACGCGCTGCCGCTGTCGCCGAACGGCAAGCTCGACCGCAGGGCGCTGCCCGCGCCGGTGGTCACCCGCGAGGCGTCCGTGGCGCTGGTGGAGCCGCGCGACGACACCGAGCGGCTGCTGGCCGGGATCTGGTCGGAGGTGCTCGGCGTCGAGACGCTCGGCATCGACGACGACTTCTTCGACCTCGGCGGGCACTCGATGCTCGCCACCCAGGTCGTGGCGAAGATCCGCAAGGCCGAGCACGGGGGCCGCCCGGTCGGCGTGATGGACCTCTTCCAGCAGCGGACCATCCGCGAGCTGGCCGCCTTCATGTCCGGCAGCGCCGAGGCCGACGGGCCGCGCCGGCTGCTCTACGAGCTGACCAAGCCGATCCCGGCGGCGAAGCGCGTGCTCTCGTACGTCTGCGTCCCCTACGGCGGCGGCAGCGCCATCGTCTACCAGCCGCTGGCCGACGCGCTGCCGGCCGGGCACGCGCTCTGGTCCCTCGCGATCCCCGGCCACGACGTCGGCCTCAGCGAGGACGGCCTGCCCTTCGACGAGCTGACCAGCCGGGTCGCCGAGGAGATCCTGGAACGCGTCGAGGGGCCGATCGCCCTGTACGGGCACTGCGGCGTCGGTAGCGCGATCGTCGCCGAGGTGGCCCGCAAGGTCGAGGCGGCCGGGCGGGACCTGGAGGCGCTCTACATCGGGGCGATGTTCCCGTTCGCCCGCCCCAAGGGCGCGTTCGCCACGCTGCGCAACCGGCTGGAGCAGTTGCGCAGCAACCGGCACTACGCGAGCTGGCTCAAGTCGATGGGCGTGGACACCGACGAGCTGGACCCGGAGCAGGCGGACCGCATCATCAGCAACATGCGGGCCGACTCCCGGGCCTCGGAGGAGTACTTCACCGGCCTGCTGGACCGGCGGGCGCCCAAGCTGCGCGCGCCGATCATCTCGGTGGTCGGCTCGGAGGACCCGGTCACCGACTACCACTCGGAGCGGTACGCCGAGTGGCAGTTCCTCAGCGACACCCTCGGCCTCGTGGTGCTCGACCAGGCCGGGCACTTCTTCCTGAAGTACCGGGCCGAGGAGCTGGCCGAGATCGTCACCCGGGTCCACCCGGCGGTCGTGGCCGGGGACGTCTCGGCCCTCACCCCGGCGGCCCGGGGCGAGGACGCCGGCTGGGCCGTGCTCGACCACCAGCGCGTCGGCGTCGACGACCGGCCGGAGAAGGCGGTGGTCAAGCCGTCCATGGCCCGGTTCGTCGCGGTCACCGTCGGGCAGCTCGTCTCCACCACCGGGTCGGCGCTGACGGCGTTCGCCCTGCCGATCTGGCTGTTCACGCAGACCGGCTCGGTGGCCAACCTCGGGCTGCTCTGGGCGCTCGCCCTGATCTGCGGCGTGCTGATGCTGCCGATCGCCGGGGCGATCACCGACCGGGTCAGCCGCCGCAAGATCATGATGGTCGCCAGCAGCAGCGCCGGCTCGATCCAGCTGGTGCTGGCCGCGTTGCTCTGGACCGACAACCTCCAGCTCTGGAACATCTACCTGCTGGTGGCGTTGAGCCAGGTCGCCGGATCGTTCCAACGCATCGCGTTCCAGTCGGCCGTGCCGCAGCTCGTGCCGAAGCGCTACCTCGGCCACGCCATGGGCATCACCCAGCTCACCAACGGCTTCGCCATGCTGCTGATGCCGGTCTTCGCGGCCGGTCTGCTGGCCGCCATCGAGCTCAAGGGCATCCTGCTCATCGACGTGGCGAGCTACGCGGTGGCGGTGCTGACCCTGGCCGTGGTCCGCTTCCCCGACCTGCTCGGGTGGCGGCCCAAGGAGCGGCTGCTGGTGGCCATCGCCAACGGCATGCGCTACTCCTGGCAGCACAAGGGCTTCCGGTTGATGCTCGGCTACTTCGCGCTGGGCAACATCTTCCTGGCGCCCGCCCTGGTGCTCACCACGCCGCTGGTGCTCTCCTTCGGCACCGCGACGCAGGTGGCCCAGGTGGCCCTCGCCGAGGCGCTCGGCGCGGTCGCCGGCGGTGTGCTCATGTCGCTCTGGGGCGGTCCCCGGCACCGGCGCATGATCGGCGTGCTGATCGGCAACCTCGGTACGGCGGTCGGCTGCATGCTGATCGGCCTGGACGCCTCGGTGGCGATGATCTGCGTCGGCGCGTTCTGGCTGGCGATGGCGATGACCACGGCGCAGTCGATCTACGCCACGATCGTCCAGGTGAAGGTGCCGCAGCGCTTCCACGGCCGGGTGTTCAGCCTGAACCAGACCATCTCCTGGTCGACCCTGCCGATCGGCTTCGCGCTGATCGCCCCGGGCGCGACCGCCCTGTTCGAGCCGATGCTCGCCCCGGGCGGGGCGCTCGCCGGCTCGGTGGGCGCGGTGATCGGCACCGGTCCGGGCCGGGGCATCGGCTTCGCGTACGTCTGCTTCGGCGCGGCGCTGGTGCTGATCACCCTCGGCGGTTTCGCGATCCGGCTGCTGCGCCGGTTCGACATCGAGGTGCCGGACTCGCTGCCCGACGACCTGATCGGTGCGCAGGAGCGGGAGAAGCGCCTCGCCGCCCGCGCCGCCGAGCGTGCCGAGGAGAAGGTGCCGGCAGGGGTGTGAGTGTTTCCTCGGGGGCCCGGTCGGCCGGGCCCCCGGGGCTACTCGCCGTCGAACAGGTCGTCTTCGCCGTCGTGCCGGTCGGCAAGGTCGGCCTCGGGCACGTCCTTCGGGTCGGCGACCCAGGCCGAGAAGACCGGCAGGCCGTGCCACGGGCCGGCCGCGTCGCCGCCGGGCCGGCCGTCGGTGGCGACCGCGACCACGGCGTACGGGTGGCCGAAAGCGTAGCTCGGCGATCCGGACGACTCCCATCGGCGGCGAGCTGGTGATCCCGGCGTAGGCGGTGACCGCGGCCGCCTCGAAGCCGTACCGGCCGTAGCGGGCCATCGCGACCTGCGCCGCCGCGAATTCCAGTCCCGGAGCGTCCAGCAACTCGCCGAACACCGCCGTGACGGCGGCGAAGCCCAGCCCGGGCTCGGCCAGGTCGTGCCGGCTCTCGGCCGACCAGCAGGGCAGCACCGCCGTGAGGTGTTCGCCCCGGCCGTTCGGCGCGTACGTCGCGGAACGTTCCTCCCGCAACGCCCACAGCGGCCCGTCGCCCAGCGGAAGGTCGTACAAGGAACGCCGATCCGCCGGCAGCTGATGCCTCGGCGTGGCGGCGGCGACCGCCGCGACCTCGTGGGCGGCGGCGAGGACGTCCCCGGCCGCCACGTCAGGTGCCGCCGCGACCGACACCACCAGCAGTCCGGCCTTGCCGTCGGGGGTGCCGGCCGATCGGGCGGGCGCGGCGTGCACGGCGACGGTGCCGGCCCGCGCGGTGTCCACGATCCAGCACCGGTGGCCGTGCTCCGGAGTGCTCAGCGCGCGGCTCAGCCGCCCGGCCCAGGCGCTGCCCGGCCCGAGCGCGTCGGCCGGTGCCACGTCGAACGGGTCCGTCCAGGAGATCCGGGTCGCCAGCGCGCTGGCCAGGACCAGCAGCACCTCCGGATCGACCTTCAGCGGAAACGCCTCGATCAGGCCCAGGGTGTGCTCGCGGGCCCACGCGTCGAGACCGGCCTGGTCCGGCACCGGGCCGGTGGCGGACGGCTCGGGCAGGGTGGCCCGCCACCGGCCGAGCGCGCCGGTCCCGTAGTCGGGCCGGTGCCAGAACGCGGTCGCCGACGGCACCAGCGGATGCGGCGCCTGCAGCAGGGCGCGGGCGGCCTCGGCGGCGGTCTTGGCGTCGGTGCCGAGCACCTCCTCCAGCGCCGCGCGGGTCGCGCCGGTGGCCGCCGGCGCGGCGAGCGCCAGCAACAGCCAGGCCCCGAGCGGGGACGCGACGTGGTGCCCGCCGCCAGCGCTGGCGTGCAGGCGTTCGGCGTACCGGGCCAGGGGGATGCGGATATCCGTCGTCACCGCTCCACTGTGCCCGCTCGTCGGCGCGCGTCACCACCATCGGCCGACCGGTTTCCGGTGCGGTCAGGACCACAGCTCGAACGGCTCGTCGATCTCCTCGCCGGCGAGGAAGGGGGTCAGCAGCCGGGGAAGCTGGCCCGGGTAGAACCGTTCACCGCTGGCCACCACCTCGGTGACCGGCCACCACCGGAACCCGAAGTAGTCCTCCACCTCGTAGTCGAGCCGGTGCGCCTCGTCCACGTCCGGCCCCGGCCCGGCGAGCCGCACCGGGACGATCACCTCGTCCTGGAGGTGCCGCCGCTGCCGGTGCACGAAGCTGGCCCGCCGCCGCCAGGTGGGCGGACCGATCCGCGCGGGGTCGGCCACGATGCCAGTCTCCTCGCGCAACTCGCGCACCGCCGTGTCCAGGTATGTCTCGCCGGGATCCATGCCGCCGCCGGGCAGCTCCCACCAGGTGCCCAGCCGGGGGTGGTCCGGGTCGCGGGTGTGGAACAGCAGCACCCGGTCATCGGCGTCGAGCACCACCACCCGCACCGCGCTGCGCTCGACGACGGGCAGGTCCCGGGGCAGTTCGATCACTTGTCCATCATGCCCGTAACAAACCCGGGACTAAGGGGCGGCTGGCTTCTCACCGGCCAGGTGGACGGATCGGGCCGGCGTGCGTCCCGACTGCCGATCTCGGGTGTCTCGGCCCGCTGGGCAGATCATGCATCCTCGGACGGGTGAAGAAGTCGCGCCCCGCCCGGCTGTCGGGCATCTACGCCTCGGACGTCCAGGTGTTCCGTTTCTATCCCGACGGCCTCGTGCTCGACGTGCTCGTGAAGCCGGCCCCCGACGCCTCCCACGGGCCGGCCATCGCCCGGTGGCTGCGCCGCGAGTCGTCCCTGGACGGGGTCCATGCCGCGCGGTACGCCGCCCACGGCGGCCGGATCTCGTTCACCACACCCGGCCACTTCGGCGGGGGCGGCGTCGAGATGAGCGGGACGTGGCGGGCCGGCCGCCTCGTCCTACGGGCGCGCGACGGCGGGCGCGCGGCACCGGAGCGACCCTTCCGCCTGATCTGGCCGGCGCGCACCTGACCCCCGCCAGGCAATTCAGGCTCAGTCAGGCACGGGCTGGGCCGACGCCCGCCCCACCCGCACCGCTGGCCCCCTCACGGTGCCGCCCAGCTCTCCGGTGCCGAGACCTGGAGGTGCCGGTCCAGGTTCGCCACCAGATCGTCGGCGCCAGCGGGTACGACCTCGTCGGCCCAGGTCCGCAGTTGCCGCAGGAACCCGGCGAGGTCCGCCTGGACGCCGTCGAGGAGTCGCATCAGCTCGTCGACATGGACGTCCACGTGCGGAGCACGCTCCTCGTCCGCCCAGACCCGGATCGTGCCGTCCGCGCGGTGCTCCACCCAGGGGTCGGGGTCGTGGCCCTGGTCCGGCGACGCCCCCGACGGGATCTCGTACCAGGCGCGCCAGTCCTCGAGACCGCTGCAGCAGCCCGGGTCGATCCGCGCCCCCGTGCCCGGGTCGGTGAGGCGCAGGCCGCCGGGCACCACGAGGGAGCCCGGCTCCGGCCCGGCCGCCGCCACGGGCAGCACGGCGGTCAGCGGATCGTCGCCCCCGGGCCACGCGGTGCGGTCGTCGAGGTGGTTGTACGCCGCGATCCGCGCCACGGCGGTGCCCACCTCGGCGGCGGTCAGCGCACCGGAGAGCGCCAGCCACGGCCCGACCTCGGCCACCGGCCAGAGCGTGAAGTCGTCGAGGGGGTCCACCTCCAGCACCGGCTGGAGGATCGGCACGTGCCGCGCCGGTCGCCGCGGCACGGCACCGGCGGCGCCCCGCCTCGCCCTGGAGCGGAATCCCCTCACGGGATCGTCGCGCCGACGACGGCGGCCACGTCGGGCGGCAGCGGGTACGGGCGCTCCGGCGGCAGCAGGGCCTGGGCGGCGGAGTCGTCGCCGGCCTCCAGCGCCGCGCGCACCGCGTGGGCGGTCGGGGTCACGTCGGTGAGGGTGACCAGCCACTCGTCCACGTACCGCCGCACCGCCTCGCCGGAGAGCCCGACCTGGAGCGAACGGTGTGGCAGCGGGGCCAGCCGCAGCGACCGCTCCGGGTCCCACTGCACCCGCACCGGGCTGGCGCGCAGCCGCCGCGACCAGGTCTCCCGGTCCGGGTAGCGGTCGCGGTCGAAGCTGCTCAGGCACGAGTGGGCCAGCGCCCACTCGAAGCCGGAGCGGGTGATCTGGACGGCCAGCACCCGCTCCTGCCCGGGCTTCGTGGCCCAACCGCAGCGGTACATCATCCAGCGGAACGACGGCTTGATCCAGGTCATCCGTTCCCGCCGGAACGGCGGCACGAAGCGGCCGGCGGCCAGCGCCGCGCGGGCGATCTCCGGCGGGTACGCCTGGTACACGGTCACGGTGTCGGCGGTGAATTCGGCGCGGACCTGATGGGCGGGGACCGTCATGCCGCCGATCCTGATCGACCGCCGAGCCGAGGTCCACCGGTTTGTTCCGGTCCGGCCCGGCGGTGCGGCGGGGGTTACCAACTGCTCGCGATTAGGTGGTCTCTAGCGTTCTTGTGGACGCTGTGGTGGCCGGTGAACTTGAAGGAGTGGGCGGCATCTCAGGGCATCGCGTACGTCACCGCGCCGCGGCAGTACGCGGCTGGGACGCTGCCCGTTCCTACTTACCGGCTGGGCCGACTCATCATGGTGGGCGAGCCGCTACCTGCTGCCTCGGCTGGCGCCGAGCGGGTGGTGGTGTACGCCCGGGTCTCGTCCGCCGAGCAGCGCGTCGACCTTGACCGGCAGGTTGCTCGGGTCGTCACGTGGGCGACCGGGCAGGGCCTGCCGGTGTCGCAGGTGGTGACCGAGGTCGGATCCGCACTGAACGGGCGTTCTGCGTCGAGGTCGAGCGGGCCGAGCGCAGCCGGACGCGCCCGCAGGCGGTGGTCGGGGATTACCCACCTGGCGGTGTTGTCCACCGGCGAGATGGTGCTCAACCCCCGGCACCTGGACGAGGCGGCCCAGCGGATGCGGCGTCTCGCCCGGCAGATGTCCCGGCGCGTCGGGCCGGACCGGCGCACCGGTCAGCGGCCCTCGAATCGGTGGGAACGCGCCCGCAAAACCTGTTCGGACTGTGGCGCGGTGAAAGCCAAGCTGCCGCTGCGTGTCCGAATCTACCTCTGCGACTCTTGCGGCTTGGCCCTCGATCGGGACCTGAACGCCGCGCGTAACCTCGCCGCGCTCGCGCGTGAGGTCACCACCGCCGGGAGTGGCTCGGTGGCAGGACGTGGAGCCGACCCTAAGACCCGCCCCGGCGGGCCGGTGGCCGTGAAGCGTCAACCCGGCCCCGCTCAGGCGGATAAGACCGGGACCGTCCCGCCGCAAGGCGGGACATGCCCATCAGTCGCTGAAACGCACTGACAGGTAACGGATAGGCTGCCGGTCGTGGCAGGTCTTCTCAGGAGTGTGGCGGCGCGCATCGGCGGCGTCATCCCGTCGCCCCGGCGGCCGGGCCCCGCGCCGGCGCGGGTCGCCCGGCGGCGCCAGGTCGCCGCGCTGCAGCGTCGGGAGCTGACGTACGCCCCGGAGCTGGACGGGCACGCCGACCCGGGCGAGATCGTCTGGACCTGGGTGCCCTACGAGGACGACCCGCGCCAGGGCAAGGACCGCCCGGTGCTGGTGGTGGGCCGGCACAGCCGGACCCTCTTCGGACTGATGCTCTCCAGCCAGAGCGAGCGCGACGGCCAGCGGCACTGGCTCGCGCTCGGCCCGGGCGGGTGGGACCGGGACAACCGGCCGAGCTGGGTGCGCCTGGACCGGGTGCTGACCATGCGGGAGGACAGCATCCGCCGGGAGGGCGCGGTGCTGGACCGGGCCCGCTTCGACCGGGTCGGGCAGGCCCTGCGCGCCGGCTACGGCTGGCGCTGACCGGGCTCGCGGAGCGGGGCGCGGCCGGCGTCGACGGTCAGGCCGGTTCCCGGCTGGGCCCGACCCCGGCGCCCTTCGCGTCCGGCGGCGGGTACGGCTGCTCGGCCAGCAGGCGGGCCAGGTGCGCGCTGTTGAGCGCCAGCGCCTTCGTGGTGCGGCCCGTGGTGTCGGGCTTCGGCCTGGCGTCGATGTAGTCGACCTTGTGCAGCGCCTCGCCGACCCAGTAGGTGGCGCCGGCGGCGGGGCAGGTGAAGCCGACCTCGTTGAGGGCCTGCTGCACCTCGCCGATGGTGTGGTGCGCGCCGTCCTCGTTGCCGACGACCGCGACGCCGGCCACCTTGCCGTAGGTGAGCAGCCGGCCCTCGGCGTCGGTCTCGGACAGCTCGGCGTCGAGCCGTTCGAGCACCATCTTGCACACGGCGGACGGCTGGCCGAGCCAGATCGGCGTCGCGATGACGAGGATCCGCGCGGCCAGCAGCTTGGCGCGGATCGCCGGCCACCCGTCCCCACCGCCCTCGTCGGTGGAGACCCCGAACCGCACGTCGTGGTCGACGACCCGCACCAGCTCGCCCTCGACGCCCTGGGTGCAGAGGGCGTCGAGCACCTCGCGTCCGAGCACCTCCGAGCTCGACGGGGCGGGTGACCGCTTCAGGGTGCAGTTCAGGACCAGAGCCCGGATGGTCGCCACGATCGTTCCTCTCGGCCGCGCCACGCTGAATGCCACGGCATACCCGGCAGCCGGCCCGAGACACGCCGAAACCACGTCGGCTCGGGGAATCCGGGTGCGTCGGGCGGCGCCACGACGCCAGGGTGACCGACGACGCGCCGGACGGTGCTCGCGCGCGGCGGCGTGGACCGGACATCGTCCGTGGTCAGCACTCCGCGAGGCGGGCGGTGTCAATGAGCTGCCGGGGCGCGCGCGTCGACCCGAGGCTCTTGGACCGGTACATCGCCGCGTCGGCCCGGTCGAGCGCCTCGGTGAGCTGCCCCGGGCCGGTGACCGGCGCCAGCCCGACGGACGCGGTCACCCGGACGCTGAGGCCGCCGAGGGAGATCGGCGCGGCGAGGCTCTCGCAGAGCCGGCGGGTGGCGTGCTCGATCCACCGGCGGTCGATCGTCGGGCTGGCCAGCAGGCCGGCGAACCGCTGGGCCACGCTGACCAGCACCTGGTCGCCGGCGGCGTGCCCGTAGCGGTCGTTGATCTGCTTGAAGTCGTCGAGGTCGAGCACCACGGCGATCAGCGGCTGCCCGGCCGCGTCGGTGAGCAGGGTGGCGGCGATCCGGTAGAACGCGCGGCGGTTGGGCAGGCCGGTGAGGGGGTCGTGGCTGGCGGCGTGCCGCTCGGCGGCGAGCTCGGCCTGGAGGTGCCGGATCTCGGCCTCGGCGCGCAGCGCGCGGCTGCGCAGCTGCCAGGTGGTGAGGAGGGCCCCCGCGGCGCAGACGCCGGACGCGACGGTGAGCGGATCCGGCACGAGACCTCCCATCGCCACGATGTCCGCGGCCCCCCGGCGCGCCGCGAGCCGCGCCCGTTCCGGGCCTTGTCGTCGCTGGTGGCAGCCCAGCTATCGGTAACTCTGAGTGAACGGATGGGTACCGTACACGTGCGTTATCATGCTCGCTGTCCGATGCAGATGCAAGAGCAGATGCACGTGCAGCCAGCCCTCCCGTCGATGCCGTGCGACTCTCCGCAGCCCCGCCGCGCGGCAGCGGCGGCCCGCGGAGAGAAAGACGCCCCATGCAGCAGCCACCGAACGGCGTTCCCACCACCCAGTTGCCCCCGCTCAACTGGCAGAAGAGCCGCCGGAGCAACCCCAGCGGCAACTGCGTCGAGCTGGCCGAACTGCCCGGCGGCGCCGGCATCGCCCTGCGCAACTCGCGGCACCCGGAAGGGCCCGCGCTGATCTACACGGTGGACGAGATCGCCGCGTTCGTGCACGGCGCCCGTGACGGTGACTTCGATCACTTGATCGACTGATCCTCCGCCCGTCGGCCGGGCCGACCGCCCGTTGCGGCGGAGTTCTCCTCACTCACGGTTCATGGCATGCTTACACGTCGGCCGGGGCTGGGGCTCCCGCTCGGCACGAACCGGCATGCGGAGGGCGGCAGTGACGATGGTTTCCGCCGAGGGCGGTCCGGCTACCGGACCCACCGTGCTGCGCATGCTGCTCGGCGCCCAGTTGCGCCGCCTGCGCGAGTCCAGCGGGGTCACCCGGGAGGGCGCCGGCTGGGAGATCCGGGCCTCCGAATCCAAGATCAGCCGGATGGAGCTGGGCCGGGTCGGCTTCAAGGAACGCGACGTCGCCGACCTGCTCACCCTCTACGGCGTCACCGCGCCCGACGAGCGCGAGGCGCTGCTCAAGCTCGCCCGGGACGCGAACAGCCCCGGCTGGTGGCACCGCTACGGCGACGTGCTGCCGAGTTGGTTCCAGTCGTACCTCGGCCTCGAGGCCGCCGCCGCGCTGATCCGCTCCTACGAGGTCCAGTTCGTTCCCGGCCTGCTCCAGACCCGGGAGTACGCCCGGGCCGTGGTGCTGCTCGGCCACGCCCGGGCCGCGCCGGCGGAGATCGAGCGCCGCGTCGCCCTGCGCATGCAGCGCCAGCGGCTGCTGCGCCGGGAGAACCCGCCGCTGCTGTGGGCGGTGGTGGACGAGGCCGCCCTGCGCCGGCCCATCGGCGGCCCGGAGGTGATGCGCGGCCAGGTGACGGCGCTGATCGAGGCGACCAGGTCGCCCCACATCCGGCTCCAGGTCGTCCCGTTCGCCGCCGGCGGGCACGCCGCCGCGGGCGGCGCCTTCACGATCCTGCGCTTCGGCGACCAGGACCTGCCCGACATCGTCTACATCGAACAGCTCACCAGCGCGCTCTACCTCGACAAGCGCGACGACCTCGACTACTACGCGGCGGCGATGGAACGGCTCTGCGTCGAGGCCGAGCCGCCGGAGCGTACGCCGGAGATCCTCGGCCGGCTCCTGGACGAGCTCTACCCGGGGTGACCCGCCGCGGGGCCCTGCCCGGGACGGCGATGCGGTTACCATGGTCGCCGACCGGCGACAGTGGACGGACGCCACCGGTGGCGGTTGGCGCAGAGTCGTGGAGGCAGCCTTGACCACCGACGCCCCGGGCGCGACGACCGGCCACGCCCACCCGAGCGACCGCATCGACACCCCGGTGGCCCACCCCGCGCGCCGCTACAACTACTGGCTGGGCGGCAAGGACAACTTCCAGGCCGACCGGGACTCCGGCGACGCGATGGCGGCGGCCTTCCCGACCATCCGCACCGCCGCACTGGAGAACCGTCGCTTCCTCCAGCGGGCCGTGCGCCACCTGGCCCGGGAGGCGGGCATCCGCCAGTTCCTCGACATCGGCACCGGCATCCCGACCGCCGACAACACCCACGAGGTCGCCCAGGCGGTCGCTCCCGGGTCGCGGGTGGTCTACGTCGACAACGACCCGATCGTGCTCGCGCACGCGCGGGCGCTGCTCACCAGCTCGCCGCAGGGCGCCACCGCCTACATCGACGCCGACCTGCGCGACCCGGAGAAGATCCTGCGCCACCCCGATCTGCTGCGCACCATCGACCTGTCCCGGCCGGTCGGGCTGATGCTGGTGGCGATCCTGCACTTCGTCCCCGACGGCGACGACCCGTACGCCGTGGTCGCCCGGCTGCTCGACGCGCTGCCGCCCGGCAGCTACCTGGCGGCCTCCCACGCCACCCACGACCACCTGCCCCCGGAGGTCGCGCGGGAGGCGAAGGCCGCCGGCCGGGGCGGCGGGCCGCACGGCGTGATCAGCCTGCGCAGCCTGGCGGAGTTCACCCGGTTCTTCGACGGGCTCGAGGTCGTGGAGCCCGGCGTCACCTCGGTCGCCGAGTGGCGCGCCGAGGACGCCCCGCGGCCGCGGCCCTCGGCGGCCGAGGTCAGCATGTACGGGGCGGTGGCCCGCAAGCCCTGACCCGCCTGCCGCCCCCGGCCCGCCCGGTGGGGCGGACGCGGGTGCGCCCGCTTCGGTCTAGACGCGGGAGCGGTGGCTGGCGACGCGGGCGCGTGAGGAGCAGGTGGCGGAGCAGTAGCGGCGCGGGCGTCCGGGGCTGTGCGTGGGGAAGACGCGATCGCACCCGGGCGCCTGGCAGACGCCCAGCGGTGGCTGCTGGGTCTCGGCGGCGAGGATGGCCAGGGCCAGCGCCGAGGAGGCGGTGAACCACTCGGCCCAGTCGGCGGCGTCGCCGCTGTCGACGTGCAGGTGCCAGGGGGTGCCCTCGTGTGCCGTCAGCCGCGGCGGCCGGCAGTCGGCGAGCACGTCGTTCAGTCGTGCGCAGGCCTCGTCGAGTGAGCCGGCCCGGGCGACCGCGCGGAGCCTGGCGGCGGCGTCACGCAGCCGGCGGGCCTCGTCGGGCGTGAACGACGACACCGTCTCCCCGTGCGCCTCGAGGGCGGCGCGCATGTCGCCGTCGTCGGTGTCGGCCGCGTTGATCACGTCGGCGCAGCGCCGTACCGCGGCTTCCGCCCCCGCCTTGAACATCGCCATGGCACCAGTCTATGTAACGTAATACCCGTGGCAAACCGTTACACGGTCATGGCTCCGCTCGGCGCGATCGCGTCCCGCGCCGGGGACGAGATGGCCGGCACCGCCATCCTCCTGTTCGCCTACGGCGGGTCCGCAGCCGATGACGGCGCCGCCGTGTTCGGGCTCCTCGCCGTCGCCGCGGCGGTGGGCGGTCCCCTGCTCGGGGTCTGGCTGGATCGGGCTCGCTCCGGCGGCCCGCTGGCCCTGTCGCTGGCATCGTTCACGGTCGGGCTGGCGGGGGTCGGAGTCGCGCTGCACCACCGGCACGAGGAGTTGGCCATGGTGGTCGCGGTCCTGGCCGGGCTCTTCGGGCCGGCCGTCGCGGGCGGCTGGTCGGCATCGCTCACCCACCTCGATGCTGCCCGGGCGCAGCGGTTGGCCGTCCTCGACGCGAGCTCCTACAGCCTCGCCGGGCTGGTCGGCCCGGCGTTCGCCGGTGTCGCGTACGCCGTCGCGGGGCCTGGCGCGCCGCTGGTGCTGACTCTCCTCCTGCTCGGGGCGGGCACCGTGTGCGCGCCCTTCGCGCGCGTGCGGCGTCACGAGCGTCCCGGTGCGGAGTCTCGTCCGCTGGCCGACCTGCGCCGGGGCGTCGCCGTGCTCACGCGCCAGCCCGGGCTGCGGGCCGCGACCCTGTCGTCGTGCGTGGCCTCCTTCGGCTTCGGGGTGTTCGCCGTCCTCGTCCCCGCGATCGGGCAGGAGCAGTTCGGCAGCCCCGCCGCCGGATCGATCCTGCTGGCGCTCGTGGCGGCGGCGGCGCTGGCGTCGAACGCCCTCCTCACGCGCCGTGGCGCGCTGCGGCGCCCGGGACGGGTGCTGGCCCGGGCCACCGTGCTGGTCGGGCTGGGCATCGCGCTCGCGGCGGCCGGCCACCCGGTCGCCGCGATCCTCGCGGCCCTGGTCATCGGCGCGGGCGACGGGCCGCAGCTCGCCGGGCTGATCCAGATCCGTCACCAGGAGGCGTCCGCCCGCCTGTGTACCCAGGTCTTCGCGACCGGGGCCAGCCTCAAGATCGCCGCGTCGGGCGTCGGCGCGCTGGCCGCGGCTCCCCTCCTGCACGCCGGCCTGACCGTCGCGCTCCTCACGGCTGCCGCCGCCCACCTCGTCGCGGCCCGCCTCGCCGGAGGCGCCGGCAATCACCCGGGCGAGGGCCGGACGTCGCCCGTCCTCGACGCCGCCCGTCCCGGCCGTATTGACCGCGTCGACTCCCACCGCTAGCCTCTGTATCGATCCAGACTGAATCGATACAGAGGAGCGCGCGGTGAAGCCGACCCTGCAGGCCGTCGCGGACGCCGTCGGCGTCTCCCGCAGCACCGTCTCCAACGCCTACAGCCGCCCCGACCAGCTCTCCGCCGCCCTGCGCCAGCGCATCCTCGACGCCGCCCGGCAGCTCGGCTACCCCGGTCCCAACCCCACGGCCCGGTCGCTGCGGCGCGGCTGGGTCGGCGCCATCGGGGTGCTGTTCGAGTCGCAGTTGTCGTACGCCTTCACCGACCCCTTCGCGGTCCGCTTCCTGGCCGGCGTCGCCGGGGCGGCCGAGCGGCACGGCACCAGCCTGCTGCTCGTGCCGCTGCCGGCCGACGAGGCGGCCGCGCGGCGGGCGGTGGAGAACGCCGCCGTCGACGGCTTCTGCGTCTACTGCGTCGGCGACGAGGGTTGGGTCGTCGACGTGCTCCGCGACCGGGGCCTGCCCGTCGTCACCACCGTGCCCCGCGACGACGCCGGCCCCGACGACCGCTACGTCGGCATCGACGAGCGCGCCGCCGCCCGCGCCATCGCCGCGCACGTGGCCGGGCTCGGCCACCGCCGGGTCGCCCTGCTCGGCGACGGCGTCCGACCCGGCGCGGCCCCGGGCGAACTGCGCCTGCCCGACGTGGCCGCCGTCGCGCACCCCACCACCCGGGCGCGGCTCGCCGGCTTCGCCGACGCCTTCGCCGAGGTCGGCGTCGCCTGGCCCGAGCTGACCCTGCTCGCCGCCACGGGCAACAGCCGGTCGGCCGGCACCGCGGCCGTCGCCGCCGCGCTCGCCGCGCCCGAGCCGCCGACGGCGGTGCTCGCCTGCTCGGACGTGCTCGCCCTGGGCGTCCTCGACGCGCTCGCCGAGGCCGGCCGGCCACCGGTCTCGGTCACCGGCTTCGACGACATCGCCGAGGCCGCCGCGGCCGGCCTCACCACCGTGCGGCAACCCGCCGAGGAGAAGGGGCGCATCGCCGCCCGGCTCCTGCTCGACCCGCCCGCCGACCCGGCGGCCGGCCACGTCCTGCTGCCCACCGCACTCGTCGTCCGGACCTCCACCGGACCCGTCCCGAGGAGCTGACCATGGAACAGCCCACCGGCTTCGTCGTCGCCATCGACGCGGTGACCCGACACGTCAACTCCGCCCGGCCGGACGCGCCGGTCCGCGCGGAGCGCCCCCGCGCGGCGCGTCTCGCCCCCACCCGGCTGGCCGCCGCCGGCGCCCTGCGCCGGCTCGCCGACCGGATCCAGCCGCCGCCGCTGCCCGCGCCGCGGCGCTGCTCCTGACCCGTCGCCGGCCGCGCGGGGTGGCCCGCGCCACCCGCGCGGCCGGTCGTCCGGCACCATCGGGGACGACCGGCCCGCAACCGGGCACCGCGGGTGGTGTTCGCCCCCGCCGGCCAGGCAGACTGAACGGCTATGTCGCCGTTCTCGCCCACCCTGCGGTTGCACGACCGGTACGTCCTGCGCGAGCGCATCGGCCTCGGCGGGATGTCCGAGGTGTGGCGCGCCGACGACGAGGTGCTGCACCGCCCCGTCGCGGTCAAGGCCCTCGCCGGGGAGTTCGGCACCGACCCGCACCTGCGGGCCACCATCCAGCGCGAGGCCCGCGCCGCCGCGCGGCTCACCCACCCGCACGTCACCCAGGTGTACGACTACGGCGAGGCGACCCTGGCCGGCGCCGTCGTGCCGTACCTGGTGATGGAACTGGTGCAGGGGCGCAACCTCGCCGACCGGCTCACCGACGGGCCGCTCGCCTGGCCCGACGCCGTCCGGATGGCCGGTCAGGTCGCCGCCGCGCTGGCCGCCGCCCACCGCATCGGCGTGGTGCACCGCGACATCAAGCCCGGCAACGTCATGCTCACCGAGACCGGCGCCAAGGTGCTCGACTTCGGGATCGCCGCGCTCGCCGGCCCGGACCACCCGCTCGCCGGGCAGACCGGCGAGCTGCTGATGGGCACGCCCGCCTACTTCGCGCCGGAGCGGATGCGGCCCGGGCCCCCGAACCCGGCCAGCGACGTCTACGCCCTCGGCGCGCTGCTCTACCGCGCCCTCACCGGCCGTGCCCCGCTGCCGGTGCGGACCTGGGAGGACGCGCTGGAGGTGCACGCCGGGAACCCGCCCGTGCCGCCCCTGCGGATCCCCGGGCTGCCCGCCGACGTCGCCGACCTGACCCTGGCCTGCCTCGCCGCCGATCCCCACCGCCGGCCGACCGCCGCCCAGCTGGCCGCCCGCTTCGCCGGCGGCGCGCCCGCCGACCGTCCCACCGCCGTCCTGCCGACCCTGCCCGCTCCGGCCGCTGCGCACCCGCCCACGCTGGTCGACCGCTCGTCGCCTGCCCCCGCCGGCCGGCCGGGAGCATTTGCCGCCGGCCGCGCGGTCGCGCACACGGCCGCCGGCCGCGCGGTCGCGCCCGCCGGCCGGCCGCCGGCCGCCGTCGGTCCGCGGCCCGTCCCGGGCACCGGACCGCAGGGCCGGGGTAACCGGCCGATCATGGCGCTGGTCGCCGTCGGCGCCGCGCTGCTCGTCGGCCTCGTCGGGGTGCTCGCCGTCGGCGACGACGCAGATCCGCCGCCCGCCGCCGCCCCGTCCGCGGTCACGCCGGCGGAGCAGCCGACCGCCGCCCCGCCGCCGGCGTGACC